>CALMUU010000264.1 GCA_937872965.1 uncultured Actinomycetes bacterium | reverse complement strand
GAAGAACGAATCCGGATAGCGCTCCTGCCATGATTGCCCCTGGAGAAATGCGTGCACATACTCGTGAAATCTCAGCGGCAACAAAAAGATTGACGATGATTAATACCCCTGCCAGTGCGACCCCAAGAGCTGCATCAGGTCCTCGAAGGAGACCCAATATGATCATTGCGGGAACGAAAAGAATCCACGAGCGCTTGGCAATATCGCGAGCAATATTGACTTCGACATCGGGAATGACAAGGGACGGGTTTGTCTGTTCAGGAGTACCGGAATCAGTCATTCGAGCCATATCCTTGCGGGACGACGAGCTCGTCTTTATCGTCTTCAATAAAGGGGGCAGGTATTCGCTCTTTATCGGTAGACCAGACCTTGTTTTCATCTAGCACCTGGGATGTTTTCATATACCGGTAATAAGCGCTGAGAAAACTCCCTGCGATACCAACGATGGTAAAAATAAGGGTAAAGAGAGGTGAAGAGTCCAAGCGTGAATCAACAACACGTCCGATCAACACAAATAGTACGACGGTTATCACAAGTTCAAGCGAATGCATCGAATATTTGGGGTCAGCATTACGTTTCTTGTTTTTCTCTACAAAGGATGAGACATCAGGAATGATTTTCATGGGTCCTCAATTTTACTGTGTTGGCTGGATAAAGCGTCAATAGTGACACTTTTTCGCGCCAACACAATCCGATATTCCAAAACAGTGCGGTGTTGGCTGGATAAAGCGTCGTATACGACGCTTTATCCAGCCAACACTTAGATATTCAGTGCTACTCCGCTCCGAGGAAGCCGCCTGCCTGATGTTCCCAAAGGCCGGAATATATTCCTCCTAAGGCAACGAGTTCAACATGTGTTCCCTGCTCCGCAATAGCTCCTTGATCAAAAACAATGATCCTGTCCATGCTGAGCAAAGTGCTCAGTCGGTGTGCAACAACGAGAGTCGTTCTGTCCTTCATCAATTCCTCAAAGGCTGTTTGCACAAACCCCTCTGATTCTGAATCGAGAGAACTTGTTGCTTCATCCAAAATGAGGATGGGAGCATTTTTGAGCATTGCCCTTGCAATCGCAATTCTCTGCCTTTGACCTCCCGAAAGATTCACGCCGCGCTCTCCCACGATGGAATCAATACCTTCGGGAAGCTCTTCAATAAATTCGTGGGCATGCGCACGCCGCAAAACTTGGCTTACATCTTCACTGCTTGCTCTATCGTTACCATAAATAATATTTTGATACACACTGCGGTGGAACAACATTGGTTCTTGAGCGACATATGAAATATTGTTTCGCAAAGATTCTTGCGTGATGGATCGCGCTGATACTCCATCGAACTTTATCTCACCTTCAGTCGTGTCGATAAAACGCATAACGAGTTTAACTAATGTTGACTTTCCCGCTCCCGACTTCCCAACAAGACCAACTCTTTCCCCAGCATTTATTGTGAGGTTGAGATCTTGGAATACATACGAGTTTGTATTTGGGTACTTAAAACTCACGTTCTCGATTTCGATTTTGCCACGCGCTTCTTCGAGTTCATCGGCATCGCGTCTATCTTTAATTGCCACCTCAGCTTCAAGCATGGGAACTATCGGTGCAGCATCACCAAAATAAAGAGTTAGCTCGCCGAGCATGTCGCTGAACTGCCATAAGAAGCCTAAGAAATTCATTGTCAACGTCGTTGCCAAGTAAAGGTTGGAGATATTCGTATCTGTGCCTGCAGCAACAACAACAGCTATAGCGACAGAAGTTATTCGCAACGATCTATTAATACCGTTAGATAATAAAGAGTCAAAAAATAGTGCTCGTCTCGCGTATTTAAGATTTTTTTCTAATACGATTTCACCTATTGCAGAAATTTTCTCTTGCTCAATCTCTTCACCGGACTCAGCCTTTACTGCGGTAATATTAGAGATTGCGTCTGACATAGCACCGTACATAC
>CALMUU010000263.1 GCA_937872965.1 uncultured Actinomycetes bacterium | reverse complement strand
CCTGAGTTTCACGATGCCGTTTCTCATGTGGACAATAACGAACACGAACAAGAGATTGTGGTGGAAGTACTTCGTCCCGGATATAAGGTGCGAGGTCGCGTTGTGCGACCAGCAATGGTCAAGGTTGCAAAGTGACCGCAGCAAAGGAATGGTTCGAGGAAGACTATTACGCGGCATTAGGCGTAGACCCCGAAGCGAGTCCGAAAGACATCACGAAGGCGTATCGTGCTTTAGCGAAAAAATATCATCCTGACGTAAAATCTACTGACACATCTGCTGCGGAAAAATTTAAACAAGTTACCGTCGCTTACGAAGTCGTAGGCGATGAAGAAAAGCGAAAAGAATATGATCAAATTCGCTCTATGGTGGCTGATGGCTATATGGGTCAAGGAGATGGTGGAGGTTTCGGGTTTCCGTTCACGCCTGCTCCGGGCGGACAAAATGGTGATCTATCTGATGAATTAAGCGGTCTTTTCTCTCGTATGCGAAGAACAGATGCACCGACGGCTCGAACAGCAGACGGGACGTCGAACATATCGTCATATGATATTGAAGCCCAAGCACGAATTTCTTTTCACCAAGCATTGGAAGGAAAAGTGGAGACCATTTCCTACACACTTTCTGGTCATACAAAACCAACAGAAGTGAAAGTGAAAATTCCTGCTGGCGTTAACGACGGTCAGCGCATCAAAGTAACGGGCAAGGGAATCCCAACTCCTCGTGGGCAATCAGGCGATCTTTATGTAGTAGTGAGTGTGGGTGAACATCCCTGGTTCGGGCGAAAGGGCCGTACGCTGATGGTTAAGGTACCCATTTCTTATCCGGAATCTATTGTTGGTACAAATGTGAAAGTTCCCACATTGGATAATCCTGTCACTGTCAAAGTCCCCCCAATGACAAAATCGGGAACAACTTTGCGTGTGAAAGGTCGTGGTGCAGATATCGAAGGTCAAAAGGGTGACTTGTTAGTGACATTTGAAGTGACACCAGCAAGTTCAACAATCTCAGATCAAGAGAAAGCATCGTATGCACAACTTGTCTCTCTTCAAAGTGAAAATCCGCGGGCCAAATTTGGTTTGGAACAGTGATGGTCGAGCGAGCGATGAACGAAGAAGAGAACGATTCCGAAACAGAAACGAGTCATGCAGCTGTATATGTTATGTCGGTGGCTGCCGAGCTTGTAGGTACTCATCCACAAACTCTGCGTGAATATGAACGACGTGGATTGATAAGCCCGTATCGTACCGACGGAGGAAATCGTCGTTATACACAATCTGATATTCAAAAGGTGTTGCGAGTAAAAAAAATGCGTGACGAAGGTATGAGCTTGACCGCGATTGCTTCCTTGATGGATTATGAAGAAGCGCTCTATATTTTGAAAGAAGAAAATGACTCACTAAAAAGTGAGCTAGAAAAAACTCAACATCGTCTTGGTGATGTAGAACATCGTTTACATGAAGTGGAATCTACCGTGCGATCGACATCGAAAGCATTGATCAAGGCGCAGTCTCGTGATTTCATTCTTGTCTCCCACAAGGAAGATCACGACAGTACCGAGCAAAGTGAGGACAGCCATGGCTCTTGACCCAGAAAAATTTACACAAAAAGCTGCAGAAGCAATTAATCTCGCCAATACGGGTGCTGCTTCTTCCGGAAACGTAGAAGTATCGCCCGAACGAGTGTTGTTGGCCATGCTTGACCAGTTCGAATCTGTGGTTCAACCTACATTGAAGAAGCTGGGGATCGACCCCAATATCTTGCGTCACCAGGCACAGGCTCGTGTAGCAAGTGAACCGCGCGTGACGGGTTCTGTCAACCCTCCTCAGATTTCTGCGGATCTTTTCCGCATTCTTGAAGCATCCGATCATGAACGCTCTTCTATGAGCGATGACTTTCTTTCTACTGAACACATTTTGTTGGCAATGGCTCGTTCCACAACCCCTGTTGGCGACTTGTTGCGTGCAAGTGAGGTGACATACGATGCCGTACTCGAAGCACTGAAAGAAGTGCGCGGGTCTCATCGTGTTACTAGCGCTGCGCCTGAAGAGACTTTTCAGGCGCTCGAGAAATTTGGTCGCGACTTAACAGAAGAAGCGCGTTTGGGGAAACTCGATCCTGTGATTGGTCGTGATGAAGAAATTCGTCGTGTGATTCACGTCCTGTCTCGTCGCACAAAAAATAATCCTGTTCTTATTGGTGAACCCGGCGTGGGTAAAACGGCTATTGCGGAAGGTCTTGCTCGGCGTATCGTCGAAGGAGATGTTCCCGAGTCTTTGCGTAACAAGCGCCTCATTTCTTTGGATATTGGCGCAATGATCGCGGGTGCAAAATTTCGTGGCGAATTTGAAGAACGCTTAAAGGCAACACTGAAAGAAATCACAGACTCCGCGGGAGAGGTGATTACTTTTATTGACGAATTGCACACCATTGTGGGTGCTGGTTCTGGTGGCGAATCTGCTGTCGATGCCGGCAACATGATTAAGCCCATGCTTGCTCGCGGTGAGTTGCGCCTGTTGGGGGCAACGACATTAGACGAATACCGTAAGTACATCGAAAAAGATGCAGCTCTAGAACGTCGTTTCCAGCAAGTGTTTGTGGGCGAGCCCAGTGTTGAAGACACGATTGCAATTTTGCGTGGACTCAAAGAACGCTATGAAGTCCATCATGGTGTTCGTATTCAAGATGCTGCTCTTATTGCAGCATCTCTTCTTTCTCAAAGATATATTTCTGGACGCCAACTTCCCGATAAAGCAATCGACTTGATGGATGAAGCTGCGTCGAGTTTGCGTATTCAAATTGATTCCATGCCGACAGAAATTGATGTTGTCGAACGACGCATTCGTCAATTGGAAATTGAGCGTGCTGCGCTTTCTAAGGAAACTGATGCTTCTTCGGCACAGCGATTGAAAGCGTTGGAAAGTGAACTTTCTGAACTCAACGAGAAGCGTGCTGCCTTGGTTGCACGATGGCAAGTAGAACGCGAAGCGATCTATTCTATTCGTGAAGCAAAGCACTCTCTTGAAGATGCACGAACTCAGGCAGAAAATGCTGAACGCGAAGGCAAACTCGAGAGAGCTGCGGAACTTCGCTATTCGCGTATACCTGAACTCGAACGAGAAATTGCTCTTCGTACCGAAGCGCTCGAGCAAGTGGCTCCGGGTGAGCGAATGCTAAAAGAAGAAGTCGATGAAGACGACATCGCAGAGATTATTTCTAAGTGGACGGGTATTCCTATCTCGCGATTATTAGAAGGCGAAATGGAAAAACTCCTTCATCTTGAAGACGATCTTGATGACACGGTTGTTGGCCAAGACAAAGCTGTCCATGCAATCGCTGCTGCGATTCGGCGTTCTCGAACTGGTTTGGCTGACCCTGAAAAACCAATTGGGTCATTCCTTTTCCTCGGTCCTACCGGCGTAGGTAAAACAGAACTTGCGCGTTCACTCGCTGCGAATCTTTTCGATGACGAAAAGGCAATGGTGCGCATCGACATGAGTGAATACATGGAAAAGCACACGGTGTCACGGCTTGTGGGTGCACCTCCGGGATATGTGGGATACGAAGAGGGGGGCCAGCTCACAGAGATTGTGAGACGGCGTCCGTATTGTGTTGTTCTGCTTGATGAAATAGAGAAGGCCCATAACGATGTCTTTAATGTGTTGTTGCAGGTTCTCGATGATGGACGACTAACCGATGGGCAAGGGCGAACAGTTGACTTTTCCAACACCGTCATCATTATGACTTCGAATCTTGGTGCGGGAGGTACAGAACTGGAAGTAATGGAATCCGTTCGCAAGTATTTCAAGCCCGAGTTCGTCAATCGTATAGATGAGATTGTTGTGTTTGATTCTTTGAGTATCGATGATCTCGTCCGTATCGTTCGTTTGCAATTGCGCGATGTTACGGCGCGATTAAAGGAACGCAAGCTCACACTCGTTGTCGATGACGATGCAGCACGACTTCTTGCTGAACGCGGGTACGATCCTGACTTTGGCGCACGACCGTTAAAGCGTGTTATACAGCGCGATGTCGTTGACGAAGTGGCAAGCAAACTTCTTGAAGGGGTATTTCGAGATGGCGATGTGATCGTTGTGCGCAAGGGCGAGTCTGATACTTTGACCATTGAGCGCGGTGAACATAACCCCGTCCCTGCCGACCAAAAATGACACTACCGTGGGCGCGTCGACGCAACTTCTCCCAAAAGTGCATGGAAAAAACTTGCAATAACTAATCCTGCAAGTGCACCGCCCAAACCGTAGAGCTCAATGCCTCCAAAGACCACAAGAATGGTAACGATCGAATCGAGACGCAATGCGTGTGGACCTAAGAGCTTGTAGCGCGCATAAGACTCCACTGCTTCATAAAGAATGAAGAAAACCAATAATATAATTGCCGTTTTCATGCTTTCCGCGCCGGCTAAAAGCACAACAGGAAGAGATCCAATAACGACACCAAAAACGGGGACTAAATTCCATAGCGCAACCCACACTCCCAGTAATCCTGCTGCGGGAATGTTGGCCATTCGACATGCTGCGTATGTCGTGAGAGCAGACGCGATACTGAGACCTATTTGAGACCAGCCAAAAGTTGTGCAGCGCGTATAGGAATGATGCAAAATCTTATGAATACTTTTTCGTTTTTCGTCATCCGTGATGATGCTTAATGCGCCGCTGACCAACTTGTTCCCATAGAGCAAGAAAAACAACATGAGAACACCGCCAGCAATAAAAGCAATTGCACGGTCGGCGTTTGCTTTGATCTGTTCTTGACGACTTCCGCCTTGCAAAGTTTCAGGAATACTATGAATTGCTGAACGGGTCTTGTTTTCTAGTTCGAAAGATTGAAAGCTTCCTGAGAACCTCCCGCTTTCCTCCAGTTGTTTTGCGCGATCGGGCAGTGTGTTTTCTAATTTTTTTGTTTGACGATTGACGTTGTCGATAACGGTGTATGCCGGCAGGGCAATAAGAACAGTGACGAAAAGAACAAGAACGAAAACGGCAAAGCCGCGTGGCATAATTTTGTCGAGGACACTCAACGCAGGGTAGAGCATCAATGCCACAGTGGCAGAGAAGACAATCCACCCAATAGTGCGCGATGCGCTGTCGAAGAGATTAAGGAGAAAGAACCCCAGAGCAATGGATGCCACAATCCCTACGCTCATAGGGAACGATAGTCTCACGCGTGCAAGGTTCACAGTTTTGGTTGTCACGATTAAGTAACCTACTCGGGTGGCGACGAAAAAAAATGAATCCCCGGAA
>CALMUU010000262.1 GCA_937872965.1 uncultured Actinomycetes bacterium | reverse complement strand
TTTTCGTTTGCACATGTTCTGTAAGCGATCGTATTGACAACAGCTTGCTCTGAGATAAGCCCGCCCCTCGCAAAGCTTCGTCACTTGCACGAGCAATCGAATCGACAGCAACTTTTCCGCCAGCGGCTGCAATGACTCGACCATGAATGGTACGTGCTGCCGCACCTGCAAGTTGCTGAAAACAAATCGTTTCGACCAAAGCGGCATAATGACTTTGACGATCGGTACGCCAGGCCAGAGTGCACGGGCCATGGGCGGCAATGATTGGACGTAATCGTTTGCTGTGATGAGCCAGATAGAGAGATGCATCAATGGGGCTATCAATAAGATCAGGATTCTTGAGCAATCGCACCGAAAGTTTATTTGCACACATAGTACCCAACATCATATTCTTATTACTGCACACAAGGAGGTGGCGATGAGTGTAGATCCTACTTTTTTAGTTACAGGGCGAGATATGCGTAATACCTGGCGCACAGAGGAAGAAGATTTTATTCAAGAATCTCTCCATTACGCGCAACGCAATATGACACTTCTTGAGTATCTAGCGAGCATCCTTCATTCCGGACACGAGATTGAAATACACACCATAAAGAGAACAACACAAGGTTTTCTTGTTCATCTGGGGAAGAATTATTTTTCGTTCAAGTCGACACGGCAACCCAATTTCATTCAGTCGTTTGCGTTAACCACCCAAGGTGTAGCTTCGTTCGAAATCAAAGTTCTTGAAAAATCCTCGCATGCACAATCGCAACAGATTACACGCCAAGATAAAACTTTCCGTTCACTTCTCGATGATCTTTCCTTTCGTAATAGCAAAGTAGAAATCGAAACGCAATTGGGAAATGTGTACTGCGGAAAATATGAATTATTGGCAGACTGCATTGCAATTACTCGCAGCGATTCTTCAGATTGTGAATTATCGTTAATTCAATCAGGAACTACTGTGGTTCCCCTCAGCGAGATTGTTTCGATTCTGTACGCGAGGTAAGTTTTGCAGTTTTATTCGACTTCAGTTTTAGCTTTTCTAACTGAACGCTCAGAAGGCTGAATGCGAATCCATTCAACAAGTTCATCGCGAAGAAAACGCCATCCACGTCCACCAGGAATTTTGTGTGCGGGCACTCGCCCATCACGCACCATTTGACGTAAGTATTCAGGGTGCACACTCAAAAATTCAGCTGCTTGTACAGCGGTCATGATGGGAGGGAAATCACTTAGCTCTGTCATAAAGAACCATTGTAATGCAAAGGAGAACCATAATCCACAAGATGGCATTTGCCCATTATATGTGAATTTTTTCACATTTTTTTTGTAAAAAATTTGACAACTCGAATAAACATGACTAAAAATTCTTGGAAATCAAGGATGGTTTCGTTTTCGGGGGGAAATGATGCAATGGATTGCACGCGCGACTCGCGCACACGTCATTATCGCTTTTACTGCTTTAATCGCTTTTCTTTCGACCTTTGCTTACTTACAATCGCTCGACAAAAAAATTGCTGTTGCACAAATTTCTCACGACATAGTTGCAGGAGCTGTTATCACGCCACACGATGTGAAGTTCGTAGACGTGTCGTACGATTCCATTATTCAAGAGAGCATCGTTACTGAAAGAAGTTTGCGCAATAATAATTTGGTCGCACGCGTTGACTTATCTGGCTCAGATCTGCTCACGACCACCAACACAGTGCGCCGTTCTTCAAAAACAGGATTGCAATCTCTGTCGATTGGAATCGAAAGCGACAGAGCAAATGGTGGCGACATCAAGAAGAAAGATCAAATCGATATTTGGCAAACAGGTGAAAATGCTCGACTCATCGCTCAAGGTGTTCCTGTGCGCAACGTCATTCTTCCCAATAAACGCCTCGGAATATCAACATCAAAGACACTTACCCTTGTACTAGCTGTTACACCTACTCAGGCTCATGATCTGTCCACCGTCATCGGTTCGCAAGACATGATGGTTGTGCTTTCAACAGGAGCACCCTCTGAAGCATTGATGGATCAAGAAAATGCTGAGCCCGATCCATCTTCTTTTGAATCCTTCAATGATCCTACGACAACGACGAGTACTGGAGAATAAAGATGGCCAATGTTTACGACATCGCTCTGGTATTTTCACCACATGAGTGGGTCGAAGCTTTGCATCGCCACTGCACAAACACGGGAGACTTACGAATACGTGCACTGGTCTACGACTCAAGCGTTCTGGAAACGGAAATATTTGATGCGTGCATCATTGCCGATTCTCATCCCGCACTCAGCTCTGGATTCGTTTTATCCCTACACGAGGCTGGCCATGCAGTTTTAGGAATCTGCGACAAATCTGCGGAAGCACAATCCTTCCTTGCTTCTACCGGTATCGATGCCATTTTTTCTTCAAAAATTTCTGCTGAACAATTAACGGGTGAGATTCGCGAATTTCTGAATAATACGTGGAACAAACCACAAGATGTAATTGACATTCCGCATATCAATGCCACACAGGAAGACGTTCGCAAACCGAACAATATCGGTCACGTAGTTTCAGTGGTCGGTGCTGGAGGTACAGGAACTACTGAAGTTGCACTTGTTCTTGCTTCTCGGCTCATTGACTCTGTTGCTGTTGACCTCGACTTTGAACATCCTTCCTTCGCGCCGCGCGCGGGGCTCGCCCTTGAGCCTCATCTTCTGGGCGCCATTGAGAGCGCGCATAACCATCCTGAAACTTTCCCAGATTTTGTTCAACGCATGCCGAGCAATGGTGTGATAAGCGGCACATCTCATGCTTCTTTTACGCGAGACATACGCAGTTATGAACTTGAGTCATTACACCATCGTTTGATCAGCACGTATGCGCACACGATCTATGATCTAGGACGAATTTCTGAAGATTCTCACTTTTTTAGTCGAACACAAACACTCCTTAATGTGACCGATCCTGTTTTGATAGTGATCGAACCCAACCCGGTAGGGATACTTCGTGGTCTTGAAATTATTGCGTTAGTAAGTTCCCTTCAGCACTCAGAGACGGATGAAAAGCGAATCGGAGTAATAGTCAACAAGTGTCCAAAAAATAAGGATATGTTGAAAGATGTCTCTCGGGAGCTCGAAGCAATCGAGCAAATCTCCATGATCGCTCTCCTTCCCTTCGCTTCAGAACTTCTTGGACGTTCTTGGTGTAACGAAGTTATCCAACCTCGCTCATGGAAAGCACCAATTAACCATATTCTCGATTTTATTTGCACAGATAGAATGCCGAGCGACAGCACATCGAAGAAGAGGGACCGTGTCGACCTTACTCTCGAGCCCGTCGGAGCATCAACATGACTAATGCTGTTTTACCAAACCGTGAGAGCACTTCAATCTCCATCCATGAACAGACCCAGGACATCTATGAAGAGTTACGTCATGCCATTATGCTCATTGCCGATAAAGATCGTCTTGATCCGGCACAGAATGCGGATGAAATCGCGACAATCATTTCTCGTGTGGTGCAAGACCACAATCGTCTTTGCGCCATACGCGGCGAAGTTCAGATCGTTAATGAAAATGCAACAATCGAACGCTTGCGCAATAGTATCTTCGGATACGGACCACTTAACGACATATTGCTTCGAAGTGACGTGGAAGAAATATTCATCGAAGGTGCGCGCGTCAGCTACATAGATGCAACTGGTTTTCTGCGAGGACTATCAGTTCCGACTACTGCTGCAGAAAATCGTCACGTTATCGATCGATTGCTCAGCAGCACCGACCGGACGTTAACAGTGAAATCTCCACTGGTTCAGGCTCGCGTTCTGGAGGGACAAGCACGATTAACAGCATCTATTGCACCGATTAGCGATCAACTCAGTGCAACAATACGAAAATATGTTGTAAAGAATATCTCTCTTCACGAGCTCTCGCTTCGGGGATCGCTTTCGATAGAGGCAGCTGGATTTCTTTGGGCATGCATGCAGACTCGTTCGCGTATTGTTGTGTCCGGCGAACCAGGAGCTGGCAAAACTACTTTGCTGAGCGCACTCCTGCTGGCGGTACCTGGTCATCACTGCGTTAGATGTTGTGAAGAAATTCGTGAAATTGCTGTGAGCTTTAACCACGGCGGTTATTACGAAGTGCGGCCAAGCGGAGTAGACGGTACAGGAGAAATAACTTTGCGTGATCTCGTGAAGTTCACCCTCGCCATGCGGCCTGACCGGATAGTTTGCGGAGAAGTGCGTGGTTCCGAAGCATTCGAATTATCACGTGCCGTAAATGCTGGATGCGGCTTTGGGTGCACTGTTCACTCTAATAACGCAATCGACGGTCTCGAAGCTCTCGTCAATGCCTCCTTAATGGCAGGAGAGAATGTTTCTGAATCCATCATGCGAAACATTTTCTCCTCCGCAATAGATATTGTCGTTCACGTTGATCGAGAAGAACAAGCAACACACGAAAATGGCCTCTCGCGTGGCGTAATGGAGATTGTTTCCGTAGAGCCGAGTATGAGCGATTCGTTTACCACAACAACCCTTTTTGAGCGGAGTTCGCTTGGTGATCCTCTGACGTATGTCGGACCTTTACCCGAGTCTCTATTGAAAAAGATCAACAAATCTCTACCACGTGAGCTCTGTCTTGAAAACATAGTGGCAGGTCTTAATGTTTTTGATCGGCATACGCGATGAGAACTCTTCTTCTCTTCACGTCCTCAGGATTCATCATGATTACAGCAATGATGACTGTGGGCGCAATACTTGGCAACAACCTTAATTTTCCATCACTTACACGCCAAGGATCGTTACCCACTCCACGTGCATTATGGCTCGCTCAAGCACACGTCAAGATCACGCCAATGCAATTTACAATCGCAACAATGCTCTGTGCATTTTTTACATTTATTGTTGTCACTGCATTTTCGCATACGCCTCTTATTGCTCTTGTAATTTCAATTGCCGCTGCATGCGTTCCTTATATGTTCATTTCGAAAAAAAGGTCAACCATCTCACGGGAACTCATTAATGCATGGCCTGATGCACTGCGAGATGTGAGCGCGACCATAGCCGCAGGACATTCACTTTCTTTTGCGCTTCATACGCTGGCTCAAGTTGGACCACCATCCATTAGTCCCCATATGGCACGGTTCTCCATACTTGAACGTTCTATGGGCTTTGCCGCTGCTCTCGAGATCGTTCGCGAAGAAATGAATGATGCAACAACTGATCGAATTATTGAAGTTCTTATCGTTGCACAAGAACGCGGAGGGCGTGTAGTCAGAGAAATTATCGACAATCTCATAGAAGCAACAACCGAAGATATCGCACTTGCGGAAACCATCGCAACCGAATCAATCGAGATGAAAATTAACTCCCGTGCTGTTGTTATATTGCCGTGGTGTGTTCTCTTTATGCTCACTCTCGGCGATGGGGTCTTTAGAGATTTTTATCAAAGCTCCAACGGCGCAGTCATCATCGCAATTGGCGCATTGATGAGCATCGCTGGAATTGCGATTCTTTCACGACTAACTCGTACCGATCTAGAAGTACGCGTGTTTTCTTCTACCCAAGGCATTTCATGATTATCGTCGCCTCGCTTTCCGTTTCAACCATCATTGCATATTGGACCTATACAATCATTTCACCTCTACCTCGACTATCTCACCGATTGTCTCCTTACGACACAGTTGCACGTGTTCGACTGGGAAGTGCACTTTCCTCCCTTGGAGAAAAATCAAAGCAAGAACCCATTAAGTCAACCTTTCTCGGTGAATTTTTTCGACCCATGCGCGAGTCGGTCATTCGCATTATTAGCAAAGCAGCGGCCATCGATGACGTCGAGAAAATGACTTTACGTTTAGAACAAGCTGGTCTTAACAGCGACATCGAAGCATATCGAACTGCACTTGTAAAAAAGATCGCTCTGTCCATTGTGGCGGGGTTTATCCTAGGCGCGGGAATTGGCAATATAACTGCTGTTATATTCTTTCCTCTCATTCTTGGTTTTGTTGCTTTTTCAAAATCGCGCGCACTTATCGATAAGCGCATCGAGCGACGCTGCACGCTCATTCGTTCTGAAATGTATACGGTAGACCAACTGCTCGCACTTCATGTACGCACTGGCGCAGGCGTCAGTCAGGCTCTTGCCTGCATTTCACAAAGAACACACGGAATTGTTTCACATGAAATCGGTCACGTTTTAAGTCGCGTACATGCCGGCATGCCAATTGACGAATCACTCTATACCGCTGCAAAAAACACTCCCGAGCCTCACGCAACACGCACATACAAGTTGCTCGCAGCGGCAAGTCATCGAGGAGTCGACCTCACCGAAGGCCTTCTTGATTTAGCCAAAGATCTGCGAAGAACACTAAGAGAAGACATCAAAGCAACGGGAGCAAAACGCAGAGCGGCAATGTTGCTCCCTACCATCGGAATCCTCGCTCCCATTATGTTGCTTTTCGTTGCTGCACCCATTCCTAGCATTGTTCTGGCGGGCAGATGAAAGATTTCTATAAAACAAAAAAGGAGAAAACATGGAAGATATACAAAGAGAAGACACCGAAACAACGGACGCTAACGAAGAAGGCATGACCACGGCAGAGCTACTGGGTAACGCAGCATTAGCCATAGCTGCACTTGTTGGAATCTGGTTATTACTGCAACAAATAGGAGTCGACGTCATGAATTATATTCGTACCCAAATCGGCGTATAGCTGGTTCGTGAATGAACCGTGTGTTCTCATCACACAGCGATCATGGGATGACCACCATCTCTTATGTATTAGCAACTAGTTTGTCTTTGATCGTCATCACATGGTGCGCAATGTTTATTGTCATGTCCTATGCACGTGCTTCTATTCGCGGCGCATCCGATCGTGCATCGCGAGCTGGAGTCGTGACCTATACGATGACACGAGATGTAACAGCGGCAAGAAATGCCTGCAGAAATACTTTTGCTATGGACATTTCAGAGGCGTTGCCTACTCACGTTCAGACCGGCATAACGAGTGATTGCCAAGTAAATGCAACATCTGTCAACGTTCATACACGCGGTACTCTCCGTTCGGTCAGTTCCGTGTTTCCAGCATTCTCGATTAACGAGACGACAAAGCGTTCTATGGAGAGCCTCCCGTGACGGCGAGCGGCTTTATTCGTAAACGACAACATTCGGAACGCGGATATGTTGCGTTGGAATTTGCGCTTGCGATGGGTCTTTTGGTGCTTCCGACCGCTCTTATCCTCTTGCAGATTCCTTCATATCTTGAACAGCGGGATCGAGTTACTGCTATTGCTGCAACCATTGCACAAGAGTGCGCCAATAAAGCCTCATCCCAACAAGACGGTCAAGCGATTGCGAGAAATACAGCACGCCAAGAAATGCTTGCTTCTTCCTCGCTTTCTCGTTCGACGTTGATCTCCACATCGTGCAACTATGAGACAGGACACCTAACGCCAGGCAGCCATGTACGCAGCAACATTGCCATCTCTGTGCCTGCTCCGGTCATTCTGGGCGTGCCCCACAACTTCGCATGGACGATGTCCGGTCATCATGATGCAATAATTCCAAAGTACAGAAGCGTAAATGAGGCACCATGAACGACAGATTGGTGTGCGGAAAGGTCAACGAACAAGGTACCTTCACGATCTGGGCGTTGGGTTTATGCCTCACGCTTTTTCTACTCGCCGGTATTTCTATTGATCTTTGGCGGGCATTTGATGCGAGACGCGCTCTCGCCGAAATTGCTGATACCGCAGCGAGAGCGGGTGCCAGCGAAATCAATATTAGAGAACGACAGCTCTATGGACGTGTTATTCTGGATTCCAACGCTGCACGAAACGCATCACGCCGATCTATTGACGACAACTCAGCTTTACAATCGGTCAGCATCAATTCTTCCTCTGTTGATATAGCGCCGGCTCGCAACGAAGTCAACGTAGAAGTGCGCTCCACTTTTTCTTTTTTTCTTCTCAAACTTCTTCCCGGTGCAGGCGACGCAGAAATAGTTTCACGCGCGAGCGCTCGGCCGTTTGAAGGTTAGTTAATAAGAACTAGGCGACGTCGAATTTTTGATCGGTAGTAACATCAACTTTGAGATCAGAACCAAGAATAAAACCTTCTTCGCTCATGTGAGGTCCAAGCTTTTCCATCAATTCTGGAATGTAGCGCTTCAGTTTTCGCATGATGGGTCGAGGTGCACCGCGGTGTCCATCAACGTGACCCATGGCCCATTCATAAGCAAGATCACCAATTCCATTGGGAAGCGAATCAAGCCAGTCGCGAATGATGTTCACGTATTCACTGTTCATGCATGCATCTTCTGGCGAGCCTGAAGGGTCATGCATTTGGTTATCAAACGCGTCATTCCAACCCGTGGGGGCGAACTGTCGTTGCAGATCGCTTTCCCAATTAATACGGGCACCTTGTGGACTGAGATTGCGTGCAATCTCTCTTTTTTCGCCATCGCTTAAATTGCGACCACATTGTTGTTCTTGGTCAGCTACTTCTGTACGAAAAACATTGAGCATTTTACGATGACGTCGACTCAACCAATCATCATGCCGCGCGGCTTCTACTACAGCACCTTCAACTCGCATGCGAAGTAAGGGGCCGAACGTTTCTGTTCGATTCCAATCTAAAGATCGACATGCCAACAAAGCAGCTTCGTGAACACGACTCTCAATTTCACCCAAGTCGGCAGTCGCTGGCAGATTACGAGATTTACGTGCAATAAAACGTGTCAACCAAGGGTG
>CALMUU010000261.1 GCA_937872965.1 uncultured Actinomycetes bacterium | reverse complement strand
CCGATCATAAAACAATCATCAGGATTTAGGTTGCGGAGATCTTGATCACGCAAAATCCCAAAACCTTTTGTTACACCCTTGGGGGTAAGGTGATAGATGAGGACATTGTCGAGACCAGGCATCGTGCGTCGAAACATACCGTGACCGTTAGGAATGAGTTCAAGGAATGGCCAGCCGCCCGATGCGAGAAGGTCATTCGATTCATCCACAGAAACATTTCCGCGCAGCAAGAGCGAAGCAAAGCGGTCGCGATTATATGGAGTGTGAAGTTCGAGACATTGGGAAAAATGATTGATCAGCATGTGCGCAGCATCGGCAACACAGCCAAGAAACTCCGCTTCGCTCAGCGCATTTTCTTCAATGAATTCGTGTGCAATTTTTCCGTATTCCACAATGTCGTCTCCGGTGGTGTGGAGAACGCAACCCATTTCGGCAATGTAGCGAGCGATTCCGGCCGAGCGACAAAATTCTGATGCGCGATATCGATCACGTCCTGTTGCAATAACTAAATCAGCTCCTGCTTTTTCCGCACGAAAGAGAGCATCGATACCCACAGTGCTTCGATTTCCTGTGTGATCGTTTAAAAGTGAAGCATTATTCCCGAGCAATGTACCGTCCAGGTCTACATATATTGTGGGGTGTTGAGTTTTCGTCATGGGGTTCCAATGTGAAGTTATTTCGCGATATTCGTTATATGCGCGAGGTGCGTTTTACAAATACTTTTAATAACGTATAAACATTAATTACTCATAATAATAGGCCATTTCTCAACGTTCGACCCTTCTCAATATGTGCTTTCCATGATTTAATAGATACACCTATACGTATCGAGTGTGAGTGCACCGCCGCTTTACATTCCGATACGTATACAGGTCTCCCCCAGGCTTAATAGACAAAGGAAAAAATGTTCGCTCGTCATTTACGCACCCTCATTGTCGTTACTGGCGTATTTGTGATGTCTTCACTTATTTCTATTTCCGCTGTTTTGGCGACACCTCGGCCCAGTGCCTGCGGTGCGGACTGTATTTCTGGACTCCAAACCGGAGGTGGAACTCATTTCACGGGAGGAAACGCAGGGGCAGGATCGCGCGCAGGATATGGCGCCGTTCGTTTTGATGGGTTCACGCCTGACCCTTCGTACAGTCAATGTAGCAATCCTGCAACATATTTGTATTCCAGCTTAGGTATTCCCTCAGGTACTCCTGGTCCTTATTACGTTCACTATCGAACACCTGTGTCGAGATTTGATACGGGAGCACCTCTCAATCTTGTTGCCAACAAAAGTGTCGTTGGTGGTGTGGACGGAAATGTTTTGCTCAGCGGCCCGTATGACTTCAATGCAGATACTGGAGCGCTACGGCCTTCTTCGGGCTCCTCGGAAGGTCCGACGCAGTCCAATCCTTGGATTACTCCCTACTATCGCGACGCACCAAAATGTTTACCCCTGAGTGGCGGCGGCTCATTCGAGGAGATGTTACGTGCAGCTCGTCCTGTCATTACATTTAAGCCTGGCGTCAAGGGTTTGGTGGGAATGAAAAAGTCTACGGTTCATATTGAAATTGATGAGCGATCCTTATATAGAAACAATATCAATCTCAACTTCCAATTGAAGAACATTGTCGCCTTAGTGTGCGACGAAGATATAAACGAAAAACCTGAAAATGAAGGTACCTTCGTTGGGTGCTATTCCGGAACCGACAAAAAGTCACCTGTGTACTTCAAGACCACCAATATTGAGTGGGAATCTAAAGATGCAAATACAAAAATGGCTGACGTAAAAATTAAGTTTAGGAAAAAAGGGAACTATCACATAGTGGTGGGCGCTGCCTATAGTGGCAATGTGGCAGTTAATGGAGAACCAGTTTCAGCAACTGCTGTTACAACGTATTCAGACGAAACATTACCCACATCTCATATTTCTGTTCGCAGTTCAAAATCAGTAAGCCGCAAATAGTTTTTACCTGTCATTTGAACGAAGCGAAGAATCTCTCCCAAATACACTGCGAACATCAGAGATCCTTCATTGCATTCAGGATGACTCTTACTTCGTTGCCTCAACGTACATCGATTGACTAATCGTTCGAGGAATTTTTAACTCGCGTATTCCTTCGAGAGAAACTATTACGTCCTCTTTCGTCTTTCCGGTAATGCTGATTTGTGCTCCAGGCGTCAGTTTGTTTGAGGCAACAAAATGCAGAGCTTCCTCGTTCATTTCAATGCGTTCACCAATACGTCGAATGGTAAGAGGACAAGCTTCTGCCGCATCGCTCAGTACAACTGCATTTTTTTGGCTTGCCTTTGCCTGTTCATTTTGTGAACCATCGGCGTTGGGGATGGGATTCCCGTGAGGACATGTTGTCGGATTATTGAGCAACTTTATTAATTTTTCCTCGACGTCGTCAGAGATGACGTGCTCCCAACGGTCGGCTTCTTTGTGTGCGTTTTCCCAATCAAGCCCAATGATGTCAACCAACAGACGTTCAGCCAAGCGATGACGCCGTACAACGGTCGTTGCTTGTGCTTTCCCTGTCTTTGTTAACGACACCGAGTTGTTTTCGGAAACTTTCACCAAACCAAGTTTTTCCATGCGGTGAATGTGTTCTGTTACTGAAGGCGCAGAAATATTCAATCGTTCCGCGATCCGGGCGCGTTTAATTTCGATACCCTCTTCTTCGATTTCAAAAATCGTTGCGAGGTAGTGCTCCGTGGAGTC
>CALMUU010000260.1 GCA_937872965.1 uncultured Actinomycetes bacterium | reverse complement strand
AGTGCATGTGGTTCGAGAGTTTGTGTCATTTCTTATCCTTTTTCCGAACCCACAAGGGTTTCGTGATTATCGATCAGAATCATTTCCGGTGCAGTTTTGTGTCCTCCGCGAAGAGCTTCTGCTCCACCGACAACTTCCATGATTTCGGTAGTAATTGAATCTTGTCGCAAACGGTTAGCGATTCGACTGAGACTCGTAATGAGTTCTTCAGCATTATCTGTGGCAGATTTCATTGCACGTTGACGTGCAGCAAGTTCACTGGCTGATGCGTTGAGTAATGCTGCGTATACACGCGCTTCGACGTAACGAGGAAGAAGTGCGTCGAGAAGCGTAGATGGATCAGGCTCAAAACTATATGCTGCTGGAACTTTATTATCGTCCTTTTTCTCGGGACGAGCATCTCCCCCAACAACAAAATCAGAACCGAGAGGAAGGAGGGGGCGCACCACAACCTCCTGAGAGCCCGAAGTAATAAAACGTGTGTAAACAATTTGCGCTTCATCAATTGTGCCATCTAAATAGGCTTGCGTTACTGCTTGCGCGACTCGAACGGCATCTGCATATGCTGGTTGTTCAGAAAATCCAGTAAAGCTTTCTGCAATTTTATAATCACGATATCGAAAATAACCTTCGACTTTTCTTCCAACGCTATAGATGAGGTAATCACGTCCGCGCTCTTTCTCTGCCTTTACTTCACCTTCACCAGCACGCGTAACGCCATAGTTATAGCCACCGCACAAGCCGCGGTCAGCTCCTACAATGATATGAGCAACACAATTAATTTCTTCGCGAGGTTTCAGTAACGGAGAGATACTGGATCCACCGGCAGCAACAAGATCTTTCACGGCTTCTGTTAAAGAATTTGCGTACGGCGTTGCAGCGCGCACTCGATCTTCAGCTTTTTTAATACGGCTGGCCGCTATCAATTCCATGGCACGCGTAATCTTCTTGGTCGATTGAATCGATTTGATTCTTCGCTTTAAGATGCGTTCTTGTCCGCCAGCCACTTCGTTCCGTTCCTACCTGATTACCTGAACTACTCTGTCGCCAAAGTTTTGTCAGACTGCGCATCGCCGAGTTCGTCTGCATCGGTATCTGTGACATCCGCAAGACCAGCAGGCCCAACATCTGCACCATGAATTGCAACGTACTCTGCTTTGACCTGGATCACAGCGTCTTTAAGTGCATCTTCATCTTCGACTTTGCCAGAGGATTTGATGCCTTCCAGAATCGAGGAATAGCGAGTACGGAATGCTTCGAGCAATGCGGTTTCGAATGGTCGAATATGATTCACTGCAATATCGTCAAGGTAACCGTTTGTTCCTGCGTAGATAGAAACAACTTGTTCTTCCATTGGCATAGGCGAATTCAAACCTTGCTTGAGTAATTCAACAAGACGGTATCCTCGATCAAGCTGCTGTTTAGAAACAGCATCGAGCTCGGAACCAAAAGTCGCAAATGCTTCCAGGTCGCGGAACTGCGCGAGGTCGAGCTTAAGAGTACCGGCAACTGACTTCATTGCCTTAGTTTGAGCAGCACCACCCACACGCGACACAGAAATACCTACATCGACAGCAGGACGAATACCTGATTTGAACAAGTCGTCAATAAGGTAGATCTGTCCGTCAGTAATGGAAATCACGTTTGTCGGTATGTATGCCGAAACGTCTCCGCCTTTGGTTTCAATAATAGGAAGAGCCGTTAATGAACCGGCGCCGAGATCATCACTGAGCTTGGCTGCGCGCTCAAGTAAACGAGAGTGCAGGTAGAAAACGTCACCAGGGTACGCTTCACGGCCTGGAGGGCGACGAAGCAGAAGTGCCATTTGACGGTATGCTTCGGCCTGTTTAGAAAGGTCATCGTACACAACAAGCGCGTGCGAACCATTTTCCATCCAGTGTTGACCAAGTGCTGCACCTGCATAAGGCGCCAAGTACTTAAACACTGCTTGATCAGACGCTGGAGCAGAAACAACAACGGTGTAATCCATTGCACCATGGGATTCAAGCGTTGCAACCGTTTGCGCAACAGTCGAACCCTTTTGACCAATAGCAACGTAGATGCATTTCACGCCTGTTCCCTTTTGGTTCAGGATGGTGTCAAT
>CALMUU010000259.1 GCA_937872965.1 uncultured Actinomycetes bacterium | reverse complement strand
GTGGTTCATATTCTGATGTAAAGGCAACAAGCAATGAATCTGTATCGAGCATGTTAGTTCGTGAGCGAAGTAACGCCTGAGCGAGACCAGCGTGCTTGAGGACTCTGTGAATAGTACGTGAGAACACGGCCTTTAATAGGATCGCTTCGAAATATCGTAAGTCCAGTGCAACAGAACTTAATCCATCGCGGGAACGGAGCGTTTTTTCAGCTCGCAGCCAATGGTTGAGTTCGACACTCGCATCGGTATTTGCCATTTGTATTACATCTGCTTGGTCAAGCAGCGGAGCGAGCGATCGAGAGTCACACAGAATATATGGACATCCACCCGTGTCGAGAAGCTGTTCGATATTTGATTCACGGTCGGATGTATTAGTTGCAAATACTTTGCGATTGGTAGATCTCTTTTTGAGATCATCTGAGGTAATGACAGGAATATAATCAGAATCAGAAAGAAAAATATCACATACTGCAGATGCATCATCTTGAGTGCGAAACGCAACATTAATGGACTTTCCGGTTTCTTCACCTACCACTGTTGCAATCGATTCAATAAACATTCCCAAGCTCAAACAGAGATCACGATTCGTGGGATCGGTGACGGGAAGAGTTCTGCTGGAATTAAAGCCGATGATCAAGGCGTTGTCGTCGAAGTTGATAGTCCATGGCTGAGTGTTATGAGGCGAAGGTGTTCGATGAATGGTTGCACGATGTCGAATAAAGATATTTTCAAGATCAGATGTCATGGGGAAACCTTTGCCGAGAAAAAGCAATAGTCATGGAGCGGGTGTCCGTCAACACGAACATAGGAGGCTGCAGAACCTGGATTTGAATGTTCAACAAACGTGGAACGCATTTCTTCGTATCCACCATTGCGTAAGTTAGTAAAAAGTTCTCGATGTAAAAGTGTTTGGTATCCCATTCCTGCAAAATCTGGATCGGTGCCTTTAATAATAAGAATTGCTTTCTTACGAAATTTCTTTCGCGAGAAGAAAAGTTTACTTTGGTGAAAGAAGTTCAAATTCCCTGAACAAGCAATAAGAAATTCGGATATGTCGGGTATAACCAGAACGAAAGCAATGGGCTTATTATTTCGCATTAAGTATATGAGAAGTTTTTCGTCGATAAGATATTCCAGCCCTTCTGTTGCAAATCGAAACTCCCGTTGATCGATATTGGTGTAATAGGGAAGTGTGGAAAAGCTTTTGTTAAGCAGGGGAAGAAGTAATTCGCGCTGTTCGTTGAATTTTTTCCGATTTCCATAATGAATTTCGATGTTTTCGGTTGCAATGCGATCGTCGTCAAATGCGAATAGTTGTGATGGGTCAAAGTCGACATCTTGTAAACCATCACATATCCATGTATGAGATTCGAATCTTTGTGAAAACCCACGATCTCGTAATGCAGTGACAAAAAATTCTGGAGTGTACGCGCTATCGACAAAACCAGGTATATCGAAATGGGAAACGGTTGCTCCACCATGTTGATTGGGCAATAGCGATGCTGGACCAAAAATTGTTGTGCAGCCCCGTTGAGAAGCACCGGTGTTAAGCAGGGATACAAATTTGTCTGCGACTTCTTGATCGTCAATGATGTTTGCGCATCCGAAAATGAGTACTTTCTCATTAAGTTTTTCATCGAATAAACGATTTGTATGGAGCGTTGTTTTGCCGACAACTTTGTTGTTGCGTATCAACAACCAGCCTTCCACATCACCGTACTCACAACTCGGATGTGACCCATCAAGCATTGCCCGCACGACATCATGTAACACAGGAATATCTAATGACCTATGAGGTTCTTCCCAGGAGAAGTCTAAGAAGCGGCGAGTATCCTTTTTGTTGGAAACCTTTACTAATTCAATGGCCATGGTGCTCGGTTCTATACCGCAGGCCCCGACGTTTCGTTTTCAATCGGCGTGAAATTCTTGATGTGTGAATAGGCCTGATCTTCAGCACGCCAAATCCCGTTTGTGTATCCGGACTCTTCAGCAAAATATAAGCGAATGAAACCTGCGTTTGCGACAGATTTATGTGAGATAAGCCAGTGAATGAGATTGTGGTGAGACTTACTGCGAGCAAAATGCAGAAGTGAATCTTTACTCGTGAATGCAGCGATTGTTCCTAATGTAAAAGGTGGGAAGTAATAGACCCGATGCCAACAGTAGCCCTCCTGGTTTTTTAAATCTTTTACCATTGCTCGCCAGTAGCGGGTGAGTCTCAACCAGGATAAAGGAGATCGATATTTTGTCGCACCGACAAACATTGCTTCGCCGTGTGCATATATGGGCGCCATTGAAAAATCACGTGTTCGCATGAAGGCTCCCTACCCGTCCACCATTTCAGATGATTTTAGTTTGTAAAAATTAACTTACCAGGTATTTGTTTTTTAAGCCTGTTTGCATTGTTCCAAACACATCTGACTCAAACGCATGCACCTGGACGTTAAGTTCGAAACCATGCGCATCTTCTTCGATGGCCTCCGCAATATCGCGGTTAATGGATGCAAGGTGTTGAAGAATCGCTTTTGCGATTTGGCTTGCTAAAACTTCTGATTCTTGTACATCGAGGACAAGACCATTGATCAATTCAATGTGTAACACAGGCTCCGGTTCGAGGTTTTCCTTCTCTTTAAGTTGCAAACAAAAACGCGATACTTGTTTACCTATGGACGAGTCGGCGTAGAGTCCATATTCAACGTCTTGTGGATAGATATTCGCACCCATGTAGCTAATGGTGCTGTCTTTGCGCCCGTAGAACAACATGAGAGGGAGGCGTAGAGGTTCAGTTTTCATGAGCATCATTGCTTGATTGTATTCATCGGGAAAAACTTTGAGAATACGTGTGACATCTCGCAACGTGTAGAGCGCGACTTCGTCGCCGAGGTTGTATCGTAGTTTGGGAGTCAGAACATGGGAAGAATTCACAGTGCATACGAGTTCGCGGTTCTCATTTACTTCAAGATAATTCTCCAAAGGATTGTATTGGAAAATCATCGGTATACGTGATTCATTTTCTCCCAAAACTTGTTCGCGTATCTCAGGATTATTCATAAGAGTATTGCGCAGCCAAATTGTGAACGTTGATTCTCCTGAAATTCCCAGAGTCAGATCCGTGGCGCCGTATACAGAACGCACACGATTAATTGACTTCTCACAATAGGAACGCAGAGCTTCGGTGATGCCTTCGCCGCCCACCATTGCATCGATTGAGTACTGAGAAAAATCAAATCCTCGATTGGAGAATTCATCAATCATTTGTTTGAGGAAGGGAGGGTAGGCCGTAATGAGGTAATTAAAATCATTTCCGAAATGCATAATGGTGTCGAATATTTTGTCAATATCAGGCCCAGTATTTTTCACCATGCCCACACGTGCCGCGGCTTCGCCAGTGATTGTTCCTGTTGCCCACGCTCCCATGGAAAATCCGTTAATTGTGAAACGGTTTTCTGCTGGCAGAATAAGCGATAAATAACCTGCCATATTTTTGTGGATTTGAGCAAGCTCACCTTCTGATCTCATCCAGTTATAAGGTGTTCCCGAAGATCCTGCAGATTCATCGACGTGTGTTCCTTTGTGTGACAAGCGACCGTAGCGACATCTTTGTGCTGGCGAATACTTCTTAATATATATTTCTTTACTTGTTTCTGGAAAAGAGTTGAGAGCGAAAAACTTCCAACGATAGGAAGATTTTTGGAGATAGTCCTTATATGCGGGAACGGTATAGGTGCTCCACGCACACGCGAGGTACGCATGGACTCGTCCTAATGAGCCCATCCATTCGCTGTAGTGGCGCGCGCCAAATCGCCACAACGATGGACTGAGACGGACAAATTTATACAGAGAAGTGAGGAGCCAGTTTGCAAAACCTAGATAGAGGAAACGAAAAGCATGTCCGATAGTTCTCATTATTATATTCTCGTCTGTCGCAGGGCGAGATTAACGGTATTGACTTCGTTAATGATCAATTTTATGTGAGAAGTATCTGGCTTTGCCGGCACTACGACTTATAAGCTGACAGTTCATCCTCATATTTTGCAATATATGCATCCCATTCTGGTGTGAAGTAACGAACACGAACTTTTTTGTATTCTTTGATCGACCACAATAATGTGTATTCGCTGATACCTGTTTCAGCTGCGATGGCAGCAACAGTTTCTTCGCATTCACTTGCTTTGTGGCCGTGAATCATGGTGAAAATACTGTATGGCCAGTCATCATACGTTGGTCGCTTGTAGCAATGACTTACTGCTGAAAATCCTGCCATCATCGGTCCGATTTCTTCACATCGTTCTTCGGGTACTGCCCACACGCCCATGGCGTTTGCTTTGTACCCTGCATGACGATGGTTCATGACTGCTGCGAAACGTCGCATGTATTTCTTTTCTTTGAAATCAGCCAATGTAGAAAGAACATCATCTTCACTGCATTGTGCTTCGATAGCAAGTGCTGCGAAGGGTCGCGATACCAAGGGAAGGTCTTCTTGAGTTTCGCGAATGATTGCGAGCTCTTTCTCGGAAAACTCGGGGATATCCATCACAGCTTCACGCTTTGGGCGCTCATGGGGGAGTACTTCTGATTTCGCATCCGGTTTTGTTTGCCCGGTCATGTCGA
>CALMUU010000258.1 GCA_937872965.1 uncultured Actinomycetes bacterium | reverse complement strand
GCTTTCCCACGTGACATCTGCGCCAAGTTTGGACAAACTCTGCGCAAGATCATGATATCCACGCCACACATGAACAGTATCATGCACAACAGTTTCACCTTTTGCAACAAGTCCGGCAAGACATAGCGCCGCACCAGCTCGCACATCGTTGGCGCGAACTTGTGTGCCACTGAGCTCACGCACTCCACGAATAACGCAGTGTCGACCTTCTGTTCTAATGTCAGCTCCCATGCGAACAAGTTCTTCGGTAAATCCAAAACGGTTATCATAAATATTTTCTGTCACGATACTTGTACCGTCGCACGCAGCCAAGAGAGCAACAGCCATAGGCATGTAGTCCGTTGCAAAACCAGGGAAAGGAAGAGTAGAAATATCGACGGAACGCAAAGGAGTAGTGGCCATTGCCCAAATCCCATCACGCGTCGGAGAAACTTTCATTCCCATATCCCCCAGTTTTAAAACCACCATCTCAAGGTCCGAGATCGTAACTCCTTCTAAGGTAATCTCACCGCCCACAATTCCGCATGCCATCAACATCGTTCCCGCTTCAATTCGATCTCCTACGATCGAATGAGAAGTAGGAGTTAATTCTTTTACGCCGTCAATTGTGATCGTCGATGTTCCCGCACCTTCAATACTTGCACCCATCTTTGTCAAAAATGTACAGAGGTCACGCACTTCAGGTTCTCGCGCTGCATTTTCGATCACAGTTTGCCCGACAGCTAGAACTGCTGCGGTCAATATATTTTCTGTTGCTCCGACAC
Source organism: uncultured Actinomycetes bacterium (assembly GCA_937872965.1). Lineage (GTDB taxonomy): Bacteria > Actinomycetota > Acidimicrobiia > IMCC26256 > JAGPDB01 > JAGPDB01. The sequence continues at coordinate 5,691 of CALMUU010000258.1, read as the reverse complement.
TGGGAAATTCCAACACAATGCGCGCGCCCACAAGCTTGTCTGCACGTGCCTCGATGTAGCCATGCTCCAAGTCAAAGCTTGCACCCATTTTTTCAAGTGCTTTAAAGTGCATATCAAGTTTTCGTAAACCTATATTGTCACCACCGGGAAGCGACACCCGTGCATATCCTGTGCGAGCCAACAAAGGAGATAACACGTTGATTGAAGCCCGCATCCGTGAGACAAGTTCATAGGGCGCTTCGGGGGAGAGTTCTCCACTGGCATCAATCAAAAATGTTGTATCTTCTGTTTTCGTCACAACGACACCGATCTTTTCCAAAAGCTCACACATCGTTGCGAGATCTGCAACCGCAGTCATATTCGATAAAGTCGTCGTACCTGGACACAGCAACGATGCTGCCATTTGTTTCAGTCCCGCATTTTTTGTCATTCCTGAGACGCGCACTGAACCCGAAAGAGGTCGTTCACAGGGGTGAACAATGAGTCGATCCATCAAGATATTCTACTATCACAGCCAGAAAATACGCCTTCGGGGAGCATCAGTGCCCTTAAGAGAACGAGTATTGTTAGACAGATGAGCGCGAAGGCCCAACTCCCAACTCGTAATATTGCACTCGAACTTGTTCGCGTCACAGAAGCAGCTGCATTGGCATCGGGCCGCTGGCTCGGACGCGGTGACAAAAAGGCTGCGGATGGTGCTGCCGTCGACGCCATGCGACTTGTTCTCAATCAACTCGACATAAGCGGTGTCGTGGTTATTGGAGAGGGCGAAAAAGATGAAGCACCCATGCTTTATAACGGAGAGAAGCTCGGCAAAGGTGGTCCGGAATTTGATATCGCAGTCGATCCTATTGATGGAACGACATTAACCGCATATGGTCTCGACAACGCAATTGCAGTTATTGCTCTTTCGGAAAAAGGAACAATGTTTGACCCGGGTCCAATAATGTATATGGACAAAATTGCAGTGGGTCCCGATTGCGTCGGTGTTGTTGATCTCGATGCGCCCGTTGCTGTAAACCTTGCAGCTGTGGCGAAAGCAAAGAAATGTCACATCAACGACCTCACAGTAGTCATTTTGGATCGCCCTCGACACGATACGCTCATCATGGAAATTCGTGACGCTGGTGCACGCATTAAGCTCATCCGTGATGGTGATGTCGCAGGAGCAATTGCTGCATCGTGGGAAGGCTCAGGGTCAGACATTTTGATGGGTACCGGCGGCACTCCTGAAGCAGTGATCGCAGCAGCAGCTCTCAAATGTTTGGGAGGAGAAATCATTGGTCGTCTTCATCCACGCGACGATGATGAAAAACAAAAAGCTATTTCTGCCGGATATGACGTAAATAGCATTCTGTCTCTCAACGATCTCGTTTCTGGCGATAATGTATTTTTTGCTGCGACAGCAATTACTAATGGGGATTTTCTTGACGGGGTTCGTTATCACGGAAGCGGAGCACACACTCAATCGCTTTCAATGCGCTCAAAATCAGGCACGGTTCGCACAATCGGAGCCCACCACAATCTCAGCAAACTAGGTGAATACGCAGCAATCACCTACTAGTTAGCGACACTCCACCACTTCGGGTGCAATGGGTAATAATGTGTATAAATGCTTCCTCGCTGGCTCGACATCACGTCACTCAAAATCTCCATGTGGGCCATCATCATTGTTGGCGTTATTGTTGCCATCCAATCAATCCGCCACGTCGAAAAAGCAATGCTGCGTGTTTTCATTACAGGTTTTATCACCATCTTATGCTTGACCTGTTACTTCTATCAGAAGTCGCTAAGCGAATGTAAAGCATCAGGCAAGCAGTGCTCGTTCATTGGCTACAAAGTTCCCCCTACAGGCAGCATTTTCTCTAAGTAGGTTCAGCGCCACTAGCTGGACTTTGTTCTTTTTTGTATCGTGGGCTTCTTTATAACTCGTGACTTTTGACCTATATCATGCGACCATAGAGATCTCTAGCCCCCTATAGATATGAAGAAGTATGAGGAAGTACCATGCATCCAAGCCCTTCACAGAGCAACGAATTTTGCGGCACAAACGTATTCTCACAAGAGGAATGGGTCAGTGCTGATAAAAATTATGGTTCACCCGAAAATACACTCGACGTATCCCTTTATGCAGCAACTACGATTCCCGAAGGATCGTCACACGGACTGCGAACGACACGCTTCACTCCCTCCCCTCATTCATCTCATTATGTTCCTTCAGAAAATCTGACCAATTCACAAAACGATCCTTTTGTACAAGCAGCATATAGTGGGCATACTCAATCGACCCAGAAGGCTCGGTATAACGATATGCCATCGTCGGAACGTAAATCTCGAACACAACCTTCGACACCATCGGTAGATATTGATGCGATCAAGCCGCAGCTTCAATCCGATTACTTCGACTTAGCCCAGGAAGAAAGAAAGATTGCGGAACAATCCATACCCGAATCGATTCCACAACATCCACACTATGCACCGCCTGCGTTGTTTGCACCCGGAATTTCCTCATCGACCGATGATTATTTATCGGAAAACTCGTACTCAGTGAAACGAAATTATCAAAGTGACCAAGATCTTTTGCATCAAGTTCTTGATGCATCCTTGAAAGCTACTCAGCGAACATGGACCGTCATCTCACCTTATCTGAAAAAGTTTTCAAAAAATAAAATCGCATTGGGAGTAGCGGCCATCTTGCTTGTAGGCACACTGTTTCTCATCATGAGACCTAGTTCAGAAGCCCCAAAAATTAATCCTGTAAATTCCAACCCTCCGGCAAAAACAACAATCAAAACTACTACCGAACCTTCGCAAAGCGATATCGGCGCATCAACTCAATTTGACGAAAACGGTAACGAGATTGACTCGCGAACGCCCAATAGCAATTTTGACGGGCAATAAAAAGGACTAGAGCGCCGGCACTGATTCTCTTGCCGGAGATGCCTCAGAAAATACTGGCCGTAACGCTTTAATAATTTCCTGGTTGAAATCAGCATTTCGAGCTATTGCGCTACCGAAAATCTTAACAATTGTTTCTTTTGGGAGTTCCTTGTGGGGTGGTTTTGTTGTTACAACAAGTACGGGATCTTCTGTTAATAAATCGGCAAGACGGTCTACGAATTCTTCGGCCAGCTTTTGACGTTGTTCGAGGGTCAATCCCTCAAGCTCTTCGCTCATTGGATCAAATACATACTGGAATGTTGGATTTGCCGTCGTTATTGCTCTCTCCGCATGGAGGCGTGCCAAGAGATCGATTTTGGGAGGAGTTGCGAATGCAAAAATATTTGTTAACTCTTGGTGTGAGAAGAAACGATTAAATAGTTGTGTGTCGCCAGGACGTAAGGATGTAATGAACATTCGAGCATGAATGGCGAGAAATCCTTTTTTACCTGCAGACACGACCCCATCATGGTCATAATCGAGAACTCTCCCAGCACCTCTCATATAATCACGCGCAACTTCGTTACCGATTTCCGCAGGAAGTTCATCAATCTTTTGAATAATCAATGCAAGCAAACTTAAGTTCACAACCTGATCGTCAGGCACATAGCTAAATATTTCCAATATTGCATCTTGTGCAGCTTCCGCTCGTATCCGTGACATATTTGAGCCACAATCTTCAGTAAGGAATTCTTTAATTCCTTTAAATATTTCCGCCTTGGTAACTAACCTATTATCGATAAGGACACTCTGCTCAAGTAACGATCGTACACCGTTTGGAGAAAGCCCAAGACCAATCAGTGCACGGACAAAATCACTTCCGGCGAATTGGTCAGACGAAAAGACGAAACTGTCGTGATTTCCCTTAAGGACTGATGCTGCTGCCTGGCACGCAGCAGAAAATGCTGCTTCGCTATGAGTAACTGATTTTCCGTTTGCTCTCATTGGGATTCCATTCCTTCGCCGGACATAAGGCAAGCCTAGTTGTTATAGCGGCTACCCTTCAAGAATACTCATGAGGATAGTCCTATTTTGGCGAGGCATCATCGGAGATGATACGGACATGAACCCCGTCAACCTCAACAAATCCTCGCGTGCATTCAAAGGCGAACTCTTCGGTGCCGTTGATCACACGTATTTCGCCCGGAGCAAGCATCCCCAAGAATGGCTCGTGTCCCTCCAGGAAAGCGGCATCTCCGTTGGTCGTGCGGCACACGACCATATCTGCCTCGCCCGTAAAGAGCACACGCTCAGGTGATACGACTTCTGCTTGCATGTCTGGTGCTTAGCTTTCTGCCAAAGTCTTGGCTTTAGCAAGAACGCTTTCGGCGCCACCCACATTGAAGAATGCTTGCTCTGGGCAGTGATCCAAATCGCCATTACAGATTGCTTCGAAGCTTTCGACAGTTTCTTCTGTGGTGCAATAGATACCTTTAAGACCGGTGAAAACTTCACCCACGAAGAAGGGTTGGGAAAGGAAACGCTGAATCTTTCGAGCACGAGAAACCGTGACCTTGTCTTCTTCGGATAATTCATCCAAACCAAGGATCGCGATGATGTCTTGGAGTTCTTTGTAGCGTTGCAAAATTTCTTGCACGCGACGAGCGACTGCATAGTGACGATCGCCGACAACTTCAGGAGACAGAATAGATGATGTTGACGCAAGAGGGTCAACAGCAGGATAAATACCCAGCGATGCGATCTGACGAGAAAGCTCCGTAGTTGCATCCAAGTGCGTAAACGTTGTGAACGGCGCAGGGTCAGTGTAGTCATCAGCAGGAACATAAACAGCCTGCAACGACGTAATGGAGCGACCACGAGTCGAGGTAATACGTTCTTGGAGGTTACCCATCTCATCTGCAAGCGTTGGTTGGTATCCCACGGCGGATGGCATACGGCCAAGCAGTGTCGAAACTTCCGATCCAGCTTGTACGAAACGGAAAATGTTATCGACAAACAAAAGAACGTCTTGGTTTTTCACGTCACGGAAATATTCCGCCATTGTTAAAGCCGACAGCGCAACACGTAAACGAACACCCGGCGGCTCATCCATTTGTCCGTAGACCAAGGCCGCCTTTTCGATAACACCAGACTCTTGCATTTCGAGCCAGAGGTCGGTTCCTTCACGAGTACGCTCTCCCACTCCAGCGAACACAGACACACCACCGTGTTGAGTTGCCACACGGTTAATCATCTCGAGGATGAGAACTGTTTTCCCCACACCAGCTCCACCAAAGAGGCCGATCTTTCCACCTTTTACATAAGGTTCAAGCAAGTCAATAACTTTGATTCCCGTTTCAAACATTTCTGCTTTTGGTTCAAGGTCGGCAAAGTCAGGGGCGGGACGGTGGATATCCCAGCGGTCATCGATGTCGGTCAGCGCATCTTCGGTAGTGTCGAGCGGCTTTCCTAAAACGTTGAATACGTGACCAAGAACACCGTCGCCAACAGGAACACTGATACCTCGACCCGTATTAGTCACTATAGCGCCTCGCTTGAGACCATCGGTAGGTTGCATACAAATAGCTCGGACGCGACCGTCACCAATTTGTTGCGCAACTTCGGCTGTCACAATGGTTTCTTTACCGTCGAGCGTGATTGTCATCTCAATGGCTTTGTTGATCTCAGGGAGCGCATCGGGAGGAAACTCCACGTCAACTACGGGTCCTGCAATCGCGACAACGCGACCGTCTTTCAGTGCATGTGGTTCGAGAGTTTGTGTCATTTCTTATCCTTTTTCCGAACCCACAA
>CALMUU010000257.1 GCA_937872965.1 uncultured Actinomycetes bacterium | reverse complement strand
CGATGAAAACACAGGGGGAACGACATGGCTGATGAAGTTTATGGTGATGATCATGCTGATGCAGAGCAAAACTCTTTGCGTGACCAAGTTCCCGCGGAAGTTCAGCAGCGCCTGAAAGACCTCGGCAACTTTATTCGAGATCAACGCAATACAGCACAACTCAGTCTTCGTCGACTTTCCTCTTTGGCAGGAATTTCTAATCCTTATCTCTCTCAGATCGAACGAGGACTTCGTAAGCCATCTGCAGAAATTCTTCAAGGGATTGCAAAGGGTTTGCGCATTTCATCCGAAACACTCTATGTCCGTGCAGGAATTTTGCATCCTCAAGAGCGACAGAACGTTATGGATTCAATCCGGAATGAAGAAGCGCTTGATGAAGACCAGCGTGATCTTCTTCTCGAGATGTATGCAAAACTTAAGACCGGTAAAGTATCGGCAGAAGAAATGCGTAAGGCTCTCGGCCAAGAATAACCCCAGGTCATCCCCTTTTCCTTGTATTATATTGCATAAACATGCAATATGCGATAGTGTTCCTGCAACACACATCGTGCTGGTGTGATGTACAACGAACAAACCTGTTGTTGCAAGGGTCGGGGAAGCCCTTTCGAGGACAGGTTTTTCGTTTGCCCGATTGACTAGGTTGAATCTATGAAAATTTTAGTTGTGGGTGGCGGTGCGATGGGCCAGGCATTTGCCCGGGGAATTAGTTCTTCTGACAATGGCCATGTCTGCGCGGTTGTAGAAAATGACATCATCAATGCCCAGAAGTGTACAAGTTTTGGCGTAACAGTTTTTGAGAGCATCACCGATGTTGTCAAAGACCCAATGTGGGTAGATCCGGACGTCTGTGTTGTTGCAGTGAAACCTAACGATGTAGCTGGGGTTGGAGAACAGTTGCAAGGAGTAATACCAACGACATGCGTTGCGGTCTCTATTGCTGCAGGAATTTCAATTTCTACATTGCAAGAGTCATTTGGAAATCTTCCCCTTGTTCGAGCAATGCCTAACATAGCTGCATCTGAATTGATGAGTGCAACTGCTATGTGTACTTCAGATTGGATTTCTGAAAAACATGAACAGGATTCTCGCGAGGTCCTCGAAGCACTCGGCACTGTTGTGCGCGTAGATGAAGAGTTAATGGATTTGGTTACCGCTGTATCGGGAAGTGGCCCAGCATATTTTTTCCTTCTTGCCGAATACATCGCGGCTGCTGCTGAAAAGCATGGTCTGGATATTGAAGTTGCCCATCAGCTCATTACACAAACATTTTTAGGAGCAGCAACCATGGCTAAAGAAGTTGGGTCTTTCGCAACACTGCGAGAAAGAGTGACTTCTCCTGGAGGAACCACGGCTGCTGCCATTGATGCTTTTAAAGCACACGATTTTGAAGCGGCTGTTTTTGCAGGCGTTCAGGCCGCCTTAGAGCGCGGACTCGAGCTTGACGAGAAGAACTCTGGCAAAGATTAAAAAAAAGCCTTATAATAGACATTCTTCACTTTATGGATAGTCATCGCTTCGTTCCCGGACCACCTCGTGTTCATGTAAGAAGAAAACATCAGCGCATTGTTCGTACCACGCGCGAAGTTGGATCCATTATTGATCGCCCTGATACCGAATCCATGACGCTGATTGAAGAACTCGTGTCAATGGGTATTGCGGGGAGAAAAACTGCAATCTCAACACAAGCTTTAAGAGACACTATTGGTCAACTTGCTCGCCGTAATCCAGAATTCACAATGGGTATTAACGGGAAGTATTTTCTCCATGCCCTTGATGCTGGTTCAATTGAACAAGGCGTGGAGGAAGTGTTTGGAGTGGACACCACACAAGCAACGGTAACAATTGATCCCGAAATGTGTGCAGTCGCACTAGACGAAGCCTTCGATCAAATTTCTGATGCCGCATATAAAGGTGCTCGAATGATTTTTGCTAGTTCACGACCCGCGTCAACATTACCTCTCCTCATTGAACTTGCGCGCCTCAGTTCAGGTGCTGGGGCACAGATTCTTGACTCGTATGACAACACTCGGCCATTCATCGCAGATGGGCGAAAAGGCCGCTGTTTTACTTGGATTAGTTCGGTGGGTGTGATGAGCGACAACGGTTCACTTCTTTCCACTAACGATGCGAAAGCTGCTGACGATCTTTTTTTCCACTTGCCGCGCCCGGATCTTGTTATTGCTGATCATATTTTTGCCGGAGCTTCTTTAACGAATGGGTTACCTACGATTGCATTAACCGGTCTCGATTCCCTTGCTGTGGCGATTGCAACGATTCCAGAAAAAAACTGTACGGCAATTCCTATGAGTTTGAATCAACCCTCAACGCATTATGGGGTTGTTGCGAATTACGCGAAATCCTATTTTTCAAAAAGCTAGATACGAGCATTAAGAACGGCACATGCCCGTCGATATAACCGGGATGCAAACAACTTGTCCGACGGAGTAGTGTGAACTTATGCCTAAATATGATGTGATCTCGTTTCTTTCTGATATGGGTACAGACGATGAATCTGTGGGTGTGTGTAAAGCAATCATGTTGCAGCAAGCCCCCCATGTCAACATTCTCGACATCACCCATAACATTCATCCCTTTGACGTTCGCGCTGGTGCGCTCGCACTTACACGCGCAATACAATTTTTACCAAGAGGTGTCATTGTTGCTGCTATTGATCCTGGTTCACCTCGCAATCAACGATTTATTGTTGTTGAAGTGGGCGAGGGGATTTTGATCGGGCCCGACAATGGAATTCTGGCACCCGCTGCGCAATTAATTGGAGAACCTAAACGTGTCTTCGAGATCTCTAATCCTGAGTTTCAGATTGAGGCGCCCGGAGCGGTTTTTGCAGCGCGGGATATTTTGTCACCCGCTGCTGGTGTCATCGCTGCAGGAACCGACATCAAAGAATTGGGACCACAAATTCCAATGGAGCAACTTGTGCCCGGCATGTTGCAACTCTCTCGACATGATCAAGGCGGTGCATACCTTGGTGAGGTGTGGTCGGTAGATCATTTTGGAAATGTGCAACTGAACATCACTCCTGATGAACTGGAATTAGCTCATGTCAACGTTGGTGATACCGTGACGCTTCGCGTAGGGAATAATGATTTCATGGTTAAATATGTCGAGCGTTACGCAGACCTTGCTATTTCACAGATCGGTATCCTGGTTGACTCCACAGGGATGATCAGCGTCGTAAAAAATCTTGATTACGCTGCGCGTGAGCTCGATGCGAAGGAAGGTAAGGCAATCGCTATCCTTGCACAAGGGACAACGATTACTGGCCGAGATGTTATTGAAGAAGCCGAACCGCCAGAAGAGGATCCGCGAGCAGGAATTCCTCAAGGTTTAATGCCCGATGCACATGGAGGTCCTGGGGATCCCTTCGTTCAAGAGCCATCCAGTGCTCCGCCACAAGGTTATGTTCCTGGACAGGTTCCTCCGGCGTTCTCATCTCCTGATTCTGGTTATGGTTCTGTGCAAGCCCACGAAACTCCACCGGGAAGTGACCCTTTTTCGCGTGAGCCTGTCACTACATCTCAGCCTGAACAGGATTCTCCTGTGACGCACCCGTCATCTGTGTCAGATCCATCATTCGCACCACTTCCTGGTTCTTTTGGAAGTGATCCTTTCGCGACTGATATTCCTGTGCCTACTCCAGATCAAACAAACTATCTTGCTCCTGCGGATACGCAAGACAGTCAACCGCCATCGCAAGGTGGATGGGGGGCGGCAGCTCCCTTAGTGGAATCTCCTGCGTCGTATTTCCCTCCGCCGGTTAATGACGAACCAACAGTTGTCACCCCTGACGTTGCTCCAACTTACGATAAGCAGGTTGAGTCATTACAAGCACAACCAGATCCTTCGAACGGAACAGCTCCTCAAAATGTATTCGATTTATTCAAAGCTCAATCATCTGAAGATGAGGATGATCCAGATTCTTCGCGTCCACCACAACAGTGATTTAGGCTAGATCTAAAGTAAGATCACCATATGCGTTCTTGGGTAACAATTTGTCTTGCGCTATGCATGGTTGCAATTTTTGTAGCAGGACTTCTTAAGTTCTATTTTCATCTTGGGCAATGATATGTCAATTAGTGTTCGAGGCTGCTGAGCTTTCTCACGGTTGCTGAAAGATCTGCAGAGGCTGTTTCGAGAGGCACAGCTTCAGGTGCAGGTGCAGGTTTTGTTGATGTCGCTACAGGCACTGCAGCAACGTTTTTGGTTGACGTACTCTTTTGTGAAGCATTCGTTTGCGAAGGCACTGTTGTGGATTGTGGATGTGAGGGCATGAATTCCATGAAGACTTCAGTGACATAGAGGACATCGCCCTTCTGAATAACACCGATACCCACTTCTGTAAACCCTGGGTCTATCAAGTTTTCATAGTGGCGGGGTGAAGCAACGAGGGCATCATGGATGAGACCTACTTGGGGTCCCATTCCAACATTTTCTCCGAGTCTGTGCCAATTTTGTGTTACTCCATTGGAGAGAGTGGAGTGAAAAATGGATCCAGACTGAGCCTGTGTTTCGCTCCAGCCTCTCGCCTTGGCAAGCAGCTCACTGTTGAGACGAAGTGAATCAAGACCAAGCGATGCTCGTAATGCGTTTGTTCGATTGAGAAAGTCTTGTTCTGCCGCAGAATCTACTACTCCTGTTTTATGTCCAACAACATTTGATGCGTGAACTGAGGACCCATGCGCGGTATTGGTTAAAGAAACGCTGAGAAGCAAAGTTGCCAAACATGTCAGGATAAAGAGGTGCTTGAAGGAGTGCGACGTCCGAGTCATAGAGAATTTGTCGACCTGTTTAAGCGGGAGCTTGAGGATATGTCCCTATTGCTCCTTGTGAGAACAGAGTAATTTCCAAGAGTTTCGAATTTTTCACGAATATTGCGCATGGGAAAATTTCTTACGCAAGGAGGGAGTTAACACATTGTACGAGTCAAACTATGCTGGGCATGCTCTATGAATCTGGTCAACCTACTTCTCAACACATCTCGCAACCTTGCCATCATTGACGGTAGTGATAGTTATACACATGAAGAACTTCGCAATCTCTCTCTACGTCTTGCATCGGGTCTTGTACATGAAGGCAACATTGTTCCGGGTGCGCGTGTTGCAATTATCGCTCATAACTCTGTGGAATTCTTGATTGCGTATTTTGCGATTCTTAGTTGCGGAGGAATTGTGATTCCACTTGATCCTCATGCGGGAGAATCTGAACGCGCTCATGATATTGCTGTGGTGCGACCACATCTGATTATCACATCATCACGAGATTGGATTTCCGAAAAATATCGAGATGCGATTCCGTATATCGAATTTCACTCGGACGTCTGGCGTTCGTATGGAAAGAAAAAACCGCTTGATCCCGTCGAACGGGAAGCTTCTGACGTGGCAGTCATGATGATGACTTCGGGTGCAAGTTTTCAACCGCGACCCGCAATGTTAACGCACGGTTCTTTAGCTGCGAATCTCGAACAAGCCAAGTCTGTTCCCGAGCTCAATCTGACAAATCAAGATATAGTTTTGGCAGTGTTACCGATGTATCACATCTTCGGTCTCCATGTTGTTGCAGGGCTTACTCTTCATGCTCATGCGACATTGGTCATTTCACGGACGTTCGATCCGGCTGAACTTGCAGATCTGATCGGATATCATCGCGTTACAATTGTTCCTGGCGTTCCTCTTTTGTTCGATGCTTTTGTTACTAGTGAATCAGTAACCATTGATACCTTGGGAGGAGTTCGTTTATTTGTCAGTGGCGGTGCACCCATGCGAAGTGAGGTTCGTGCAAAGTTTTATGAACGCTTTGGTGCGCATGTTGCAGAAGGTTACGGATTAACCGAGGCCAGCCCAATGGTGAGTTTCACACCTAATGCATTGCGTGAAGGAGATATAGGAACCCCCTTAGATGGAGTCGAGGTCGATATCCGCGACAGTTCGGGTTCCGTTGCACTTGTGGGCGATGTCGGGCAGATTGTTGTGCGTGGAGACAATGTCTTTGCAGGATATTTCGGAGAACGTGACGCAACCACGCGAGTTTTGGATCAGAGTGGGTGGTTATTCACAGGTGACATCGGTGTCCGTAATGATGATGGTTCTATTACGCTTATCGACCGAAGTAACGATGTCATCGTGGTGTTTGGCTTTAGCGTCTATCCTTCCGAAGTGGAAAGCGTTTTGTTAGAGTCCGAGCTTGTCGATCAAGCTTCGGTGGTCGGTGCACTCGATGAAAAAAGTGGTGAATCTGTTGTTGCTTACATCGATGCAGCTTCCGATCTTAATGATGTAACCGATCCCCATGTTCGCCGCCGGATTGAAAAGGAATTGCGAGAATTCTGTATGCCGCTACTCGCGAAATACAAGATTCCTACGCGCTTTGAATTTATTGACGATGCAAATGTGAGAGCGAGCGCACGGCCTCTTCGAAAATCACTTCGTTCTGCCCTGCGCCACCTGGAATA
>CALMUU010000256.1 GCA_937872965.1 uncultured Actinomycetes bacterium | reverse complement strand
AGGATGACTACAACTAAAAGATCGCTCGGATTGCCAAAATAAGCATCTGAACAAAACGATAACCGAGATAGATTCCTGCCAGAGATACACCAATCCAGAAGTGCCAAGGGATTTTTGGGTCGTCGTCAATAGAAAATTCTTTAGCGTCATTCTGAGGCTGTGCCGAAGAATCACTTTCGGTCACACTACGTTCGTGAGATCCTTCGCTTAGCTCAGGATGACCGGCACTGCGTTCAGGATGACTGGAAGGTGAAACCACTGGATGACTCATGTCTGTTTCTTGCGAACTCGTAATTTGATAGAAGTGGAGCCAAGATCAAATTTATCTCGCAGAGTATTTTCTAAATACCGCATGTAAGAATCGTCCAAGGATTGTGTAGCAAACAAAGTAATTGTCGGAGGATTCACTGCACCCTGAGTTGCATAAGAAATCTTGACTTTATTATTCCGACGATTGGGATGCGGATGAGCAATCTGTGCTTCATGAATAACCTTATTTAAAGCTGCAGTAGGAATTCTCTGTTCGTAGTTATTACGCGCATCAAATAGTGCGGGAATAATCTTGTCAAAGTTGCGGCCCGATAATGCTGACAGCGTGATGATGGGGGCATAATCGACAAAACCAAGTTCTCGTTTAGCGACAGCCTGACGTTCAAGACGTTCTTCTGTGTTAAGAAGATCCCATTTATTGAGCAAAATCACAAGTGCACACCCAGCCGCATCAATGCGCTCGAGAAGTCGCATATCGTAATGCGTCACGCCCTCTGTTCCGTCAACAACGAAGAGAACACAGTCAGCGCGGTCAATAGCCGTAAAAGATCGGAGCGAAGAATAATACTCTGTATTATCTGCTTGACGTGATTGCTTTTTTAAACCTGCAGTATCAATAAAAGTCAGTGCACCCATTTCTGTATCGATCGTCGTGTCAACCGGGTCGCGGGTCGTTCCCGCCATATCGTGAACTATCACTCGCTCAGTTCCACATAATTTATTGAACAGAGTTGACTTGCCCACATTGGGCCGACCTGCAATTGCGACATGAAAGGAATCATCATCGACAATAACTTCTTCTTCAGGTGCAGTCTCAGGAAAATATTTTTCAATCTCTTCGATTAATTCTCCAGTACCCAGACCATGCAAAGCACTAATGGCGATTGGGTCACCAAACCCAAGGCTCAAAAATTCCCACGTCTCTGCCACGCGCGTTGAGTTATCAACCTTATTACAAGCAACAATTGCAGGTTTACCTGATGCTTTAATGATGCTCGCCATCTGATCATCTTCTGTTGTCACACCCGTGGTTGTATCAACAACAAGAACAATGACATCCGCTTCCTTGATCGCCTCTTCACTTTGAAGAGAAACTTTTTCGTCAAGGGTTCGTTCCACAGGAGTCTCGTGACCTTTGCGGTCTTTCTTGGTTTTAGCAACCTTGGTCCAACCACCTGTATCGATGATGTCAAACTGAGTTCCATCAAAAACGACACGCAGAGACCGACGATCGCGGGTAACCCCAGGCTTTTCTTCGACAATGGTTTCGCGTTTACCGACAAGACGGTTAACGAGTGTTGATTTTCCGACGTTGGGACGCCCAACTATCGCAATTGAATTCATGATATCTCCGGATCACGAAACGGGAGAGATCGCCCGAGACATAAGAATTCTATTTTAGTCGACTGTTAGACTGTATTCCATGGTGAAGAAGGTCTATCTGGCCGAACCTCGCGGTTTTTGTGCCGGCGTGGAGATGGCAATCAAAGCACTTTCCTTCCTTGTTCGCGCATTCCAGACACCCATATATTGCTATCACGAGATTGTTCACAACCAAATCGTTGTTGACCGCTTCACAAAACAAGGTGTGATCTTCGTGAATTCAATCGATGAAGTACCTTCCGGCGCCACTGTCATGCTCAGCGCACATGGTTCTGCACCAAAAATTGTTGCCCAATCTTCAGAACAAGGACGTATGGCCATTAATGCGGTGTGCCCTCTTGTCACCAAAGTTCATCATGAAGCAAAAACGCGTGCTAAAAAAGGTTTTGAAGTTCTCTATGTTGGCCACGAAGGTCACGATGAAGCAATTGGGACAATGGCAGTTGCTCCCGACAAAATCCATTTGATAACGAGCGAAGAATCCTTTGAGGAAATTAGTAAGAACATTTCTCCTGATACTGCCGTCGCGTTACTTGCTCAAACGACGTTAGCCATGAGTGAATGGCAAAACATCGAAGTGCTCGCACGCGAAACATTTCCCGACATGTGGACAGCTACACGCAATGATTTATGTTTTGCTACTACTAATCGACAAACAGCGCTCAAAGAACTTGCCGCTCTTTGCGACGTGCTTCTCATCATAGGATCATCAAATTCAAGCAATACTCTTGCTCTCGAAAAAGTTGCTCGCGAAATGGGCTGTGAGAGAGTGTACCGAATTGATTCGGCATCTCAGCTCGGGAATCTCAATTTGAAAGAAAACGATATCGTGGGTGTAACTGCTGGGGCGAGTGCACCCGAAGATATTGTTCAAGAAGTCGTTTCGGCCTGCAATGCTTCTGAAGGCGTACACCCTTTAAGCGTGATCAACGAGGATGAATACTTTCCTCCCCCGAGTCAATTACGAGACCTTGCTCTCGATCTGAATTTTGCAATTGATGCAATTTTTGCGGCACGACATCGAGACGAAAGTTTATCTCCACCACGAACAGCTCAAGATCTTCGCACAGTATTTTCTCATGACCGTACTACACTCGCTGCCGATACCCTCATCGCTTCTTAAAGCGTTAAAGCATCTTCGTAAAGTTTCTGAATGCGTTCTTCGAGAACAGGCAAAAGCGCATTAACAATTTCCGAAGTTTTTCCTTCTTGATTTACATGCGATGTAATAGGCTCGCCAATCACGATTTTTACTCGTGTAGGAAGAGGAAGACAATATTTCCATTTGATTAGCTTATCGAGACCAGCAATCCCCACAGGAACAATGGGCACAGAACTTTTAGCAGCAAGAAAACCTGCGCCACCTGCAAGTTCACTGAGTGTACTTTTCTTATTGCGTGTTCCTTCGGGAAAAATAACCAAAGCATCGTCATCGCGTAAAACGGCTAAGGCCTTTTTAAGTGCTTGAGGACTGGCATCTTTGTCGACACTAAATGAACCGTTTGTTTCAAAATACCATTTGACAAATTTATTTGTGAAAAGCTCTTTTTTTGCCATGAATCGTAAAGGACGAAATGTTGCGCACCCCAAGCAGGGAATATCCAGCATCGACCGATGATTGGGAGCAATGAGCACCGCGCCCTCGCGTGGAATATTGTCTCTGCCAATAATCTTGGGCCGGAACAATAGATAGGTAATCGCAGTAGAAAGAAGATGGCCACTGTGATACCAGTAGCGTTCTTTGCGTTTCCACGTCATAGGAGAACGGGTTCTCCCGAAGCGAAGGATTCCATAATCGCACTGATGATCTTTTCAGCGGAATAGAGAGAGGAATCAATTTCAGGTACACCGTCGGCACGGACAAGCGGCGACGCTGTACGTGTCGAATCGAGATTGTCACGAAATGCAATTACTTCTTGAATTTCGCTTTGAGATCGGTTTTCTGTGTTGTCACTTGGGTCGCTATGCCGACGAGCAGCTCGCACATCTTCAGGAGCATCTATATACACGCGCACTTTCGCTTGTGGTGCAACAACGGTTGTAATGTCACGTCCTTCTATGACTCCCCCGCCATGTTGAACAATCCAATGACGCATAAGTTGTGTCAACATTGCACGTACGCGAGGATGAACCGATACAAGACTGACATTCATCGCGACTTCTCGTGCACGGATATCGGCATTGATGTGGCGCAAACCTAGATAGGGTTCGCCTTCATAACGGAAATCCATTTCTTCAACCGCAACACATACTGCATCTTCATCATGCACATCAATATCATTCTCGAGACAAATAAGTGTAACGGCACGATACAAGGAACCCGTTTCAAGAACATGCATCCCCAAATCTTTACCTAAACCGCGAGCAACAGTGGATTTTCCCGAACCGCTTGTTCCATCAATAGCAATAATGCGTTCATTGGGTAGTTCGTCGGCTGTAAGTTCAGTCATAGTGCTCAAGTTTAAATACTATCGCACAGCTTACGAAGAGATGAGCGATTCAAAAAGATTAAAAAATGAAGGAAAAGAGGTTGCCACAACTGCACGGTCAACTTCAGAGAGCACACCGGTTGCGCAATAGTTGGCAATGGAAAAGCTCATTGCAATGCGGTGATCTCCGTCGGATTGGATATCGAGTTCATTGAGCATTCCGCCTGTGATATCGTACCCATCCTCGACTTCGGCGACCTGAATTCCTGCCCGAGTCAGATGGTCCACGACTACGGATATTCTGTCTGACTCTTTTACGCGAAGTTCGTGCGCATCACGTACATGCGAAGTACCTGTCGCTACCGCCATTGCTATGGAAAGAATCGGTAGCTCGTCGATAAGTGAAGCAATAATATCTCCAGAAATCTCGGTTGCCGTCAAGGGAGCATGCCTCACGTGAATAGTACCTACGCGCTCACCCATTACTGATCCTGTTTCTTCAACAGTAATGTCCGCCCCCATTGAGAAAAGAGCATCGACCCATGCGATACGTGTTGGATTAAGCAAAATGTCGGTCATCGTAATATCGCTTCCCGGAATAATACATGCAGCGACTCCGAAAAAAGCAGCGGATGACGGGTCTCCAGGAATAACAGCAGTTAGTGGAGAAAGCGGTTTAGTAGGCGGAAGAATTGTTATTACGTTACCTGACGATACATTTTCTGAACTTACCGTGACCCCCATGGAGTTCAACATATTTTCCGTATGATCTCTCGTCTTTTTTTCTTCAATGACACTAACCGGCCCGTCGGCATAAAGCCCAGCAAGCAATAACGCACTTTTAACTTGAGCGCTGGCAATCGTCATAGCCACTTCGCCCGAATGAGGTTTGGACGAATTAATTACAACTGGAGTAAAAGATCCATCACGTCCGGAAATATCAACTCCGAGTTTCTGCAAAGGATTAATCACTCGATCGTGTGGACGGCGCGAAAGAGAATCATCTCCTATGAGAGAAACATTATGTACGTCTTGTCCGCTCAAAAGTCCTGTCAAAAGTCGCAGGCTTGTTCCAGAATTACCGCAGTCAAGAACGACATCCGTTCCCGATAATGAGTGCAAACCTTTTCCCTGCGTAATCAGTTCGGTTCCATCGTGCTGAAAATGTGCTCCCAATGCACTTAAACACGAGATCGTACTTGCTACGTCTCCCCCATTACTGAGATTCGTAATCCGTGATTCCCCTTGGGCAATAACAGAAAACATCGCAGCTCGGTGTGAAATCGATTTATCCCCTGGGAGAGAAATAGTACCGTTTAGTGACTTCATTCAAGATCGCTTCGCAGGGCTTCGAAACCATTCTCGTTCAAAGTAGCCACCAGACCATCGGCATCATCGGGTTGAACGACCAAGCTCAAAACACCTCGATCTTCTTCGAGTGCGTGGACAATTTTGATGTCATATACGTTGATATCCTTCGTCAGAGCAGTGATCGATGCAAGGACACCTGGTGTGTCAGGTACAGGAATAAGAACTTCTGTGAGGCGTTCCAGTCGTCGTCCTGCATCGGGCAAGGACGACCGTGCGCTTCGTGCACCTGTAAATAGATCCTCAACCTCTTTACTCTCAAAGGAATCAACATTCTTTTTCAGTGTTTGCAACGCATCAATGTAGGCATCGAGGGCCGCTGAAATTTCCGATGCATTATCGTGCACAATATCTAGCCACATCGTCGTATTATTTGCTGCGATACGTGTCATGTCTCGAAATCCTCCGCCGGCTAGACGTAAAATGATTTCATTATCTATTGCTTCACCAGCAGCCAAATCCATCAATGCCGACGAAGCAAGTTGGGGCAAATGACTAATGTATGCAACAAGTCGGTCGTGTTGTTCTGGGGATAAGACGCAATGCTCTACTCCTAAAGATGAAATAAATGATTCGACGACTGCAACATGTTTAAGTGAATTATTGTGAGGTGGAACAACAATCCACATTTTATTTTTAAAGAGATTTACCCTTGCCGCATCAAAACCAGACTGTTCAGAACCGGCCATTGGATGACCGCCGATAAATCGATCCTGGACTTCTGGCTCAAGTTTTGCAACAGACTCGCAGATAGGCTGTTTTACGGATGCAACATCGGTAACAATTGCTGTACCTGACAATGCCTCTTCCACGAGTAGGGCTGCAGTTCTCGAAGGAACACATAACACCACGATGTCACATTCATGAGCCATGTCTTTAACATCCATAGGACGAGAAATTGCCTTTGATGCAAGTGCATTGATGGCGGTCGCATCATCCTCGTCTGTTCCTACAACTTCATGTCCAGCTGCCGCGCTTGCCATCGCGAGAGAGCCGCCGATCAGTCCAAGGCCAACAATGCCTATTTTCATGTCTCATCCTCAACAAGATCTTTGCGCAATGCTTGAGCCTGCCCCATGAAGACATGATGGATTTCAGAACGTTGTTTAGAAGACTCAATATGCATCATCACTCGAATACATCGAGGCATCGACCCTGCGATAGATAATTCTTGTGCACACATGAGAGGAATATCATCAAGACCTAAGCCGCGTGCTGCCGTTGCTGGAAATTCTTGGGTTAAGTCAGCCGTCGCCGTAAAAAGAATAGAGATAATTTGATTTTGCGCAATGTTGTTACGAGACATCATCTGCGTCACGAGATCTTGAGTCGCAGTAGTAATGTCTTCTTTCGTATCGTTTTCACACGTAGTCGCACCACGAATAGCTAAAAATGTCATGGCACTACGCTAGTTGATGAGCTAGGCCAAAGAAGAAGCATTTTCCAGCGTCATTCTCATGTCTCCCATATGTAATCCTGAGCGCAGCGAAGGATCTCCATGAAGCGGTGCATGCGGTTTTCCGCTGCGCGGAGATCCTTCGGGCTAAAGCCCTCTGGATGACCATGTGAGATACTCAGGATGACGGAGGACCAGCAGCACTATAGAGGGAATGAATCTCAGCCACGGTGAGCTCACGATATTGTCCAGGTGACAATTGTGGGTCAGCAATAGGTCCGATCTGGCTTCGGTGCAAACTCATTACGGTATGACCCACAGCTTGGGTCATACGACGAATCTGACGATTACGGCCTTCGTGAATAGTAATTTCGAGAAGAGACTGCTCTGGCTTACGAGCAAGAACGCGGACCTGGGCAGGTGCAGTCATGCCGTCGTCAAGCTCTACACCTACACGGAGTTTTTCAACATCACTTTCATGAATGTGACCTTCAACTCGGGCGACATATTTTTTTTCGACACCAAACTTTGGATGAGTCAGGCGATATGTAAGATCACCATCATTCGATACCAAGATGAGGCCCGTTGTTTGCGCGTCAAGACGACCAATAGGAAATAGTCGTTCTGGAGAATCGATAAAATCCACTACTGTTTTACGACCATGCTCATCCGCAGCAGTAGAAATAACATCAAGAGGCTTATTTAATAGATACGTATGTATTTCCGACTTGAGATTGATCGGTTGCCCATCGAGAGTAATTGCATCTATCGATGTCGCTTTCGTTCCTAGAATAGCAAGTTCACCATTTACATGAATACGTTTATCAGTAATCATATTTTCAACTAAACGTCGAGACGCTAAGCCGGCATTTGCCAATAGCTTTTGAAGCCGTTCTGGTTTAACGTCTTGAGTCTGTTCAATTGGCTCAAGCTGATCGCTCATTTACACCTGAGGTAGTTCTGTAGCAGCCATAGGTGAGCTATCCCCCATTAAGGATTTTTCAAACTGTTCCATGATCTGAGCGTCGGGAACAAAATCTCCGAGAGGAGGAAGTTCATTGATGGAAGTAAGTCCGAGACGTTCTAGGAACTCTGGCGTCGTTCCAAACAGAATCGCTTGGCCTGGACCTGAGTCACGAGCAATTTCTTGGATGTAACCACGAGATTGCAATGTGTTGATAACGCTATCGACATTTACCCCACGAATAGATGCTATTTGTCCCCGACTCACCGGCTGCTTGTATGCAATAACAGCGAGCGTTTCCATTGCTGGAGGCGAAAGACGTGTGTGAAGTGGTTCAGTTATAAAACGCGAAACGGTATCAAAACATTCTGGAGCAGTAATGAAACGGAAACCCGTCGCTGTGGCAGCAATGCGAAAACCACGTTGCGTATCAACATATTCTTGTGTGACTTCATTAATCGCTGTCTGGACCACTTCCGTTGCGACATCGCATATCGTCGCAAATTCCTCAAGAGAAACCGGAGCAGAAGCAGCCATCAGTATGGATTCAATGTGAGCGTGAAGGGTATTGGTATTCATATGCATCCTTTATCTTTGCGAAGTGGTTTTGGCGAGAGGAACTTCTCCCCAATCATCTGCATTAACGTCAATGTCTTCGACGTTTCTTTCCTCGAGAAGTGTAATAGTGAGATCACCAATCGTGTCGGCTGTTTCGATTTCGATAAATCCTTGCTTATACAGTTCAAGCACTGCTAAGAAACTCACCACAATGTGAAGTTTCGAGGGAGCATCTATCATGAGATGACGAAAAGAAGAAGATGTACCTTTGACAAGTCGACCCATAAGTTCGTTGACTGCGTCGCGGACTGAAATTGTAGAGTCATGCAAGTGCAGTATCGATATCTCAGGTTTTTCAGGAGCAGTGAATACTTTCTTAAACGCATCACGAAGCTTGGTTGCTGGCGTATTCGAAAGAGGATCAGGAGCCATCGAAAAGAAGGGTTCTTCAACAGGGAGAGACTTTGACACAGAGAGCGATGCTTTGCTCATCATGGTTGAGAACAGCGCAGCCACGTCCTTAAAAGTTTTACATTCAAGTAAACGTGCAAGAAGTAAGTCGCGGTATTCGAATTGCAGAAACTCTTCGTCGAGATCTACGTTTTCAGGTCGAGGCAACAGCCTCTTCACCTTGATTTCAATAAGAGTTGAAGCAATGAGGAGAAATTCGGTTGCAACCTCTAAATCAATGCGTTCATTCTGCATTGACTCGCCCTCTAAAAGGAAAGCTTCAATAATCGAACTAAGTTGAACTTCCCAAA
Organism: uncultured Actinomycetes bacterium; assembly: GCA_937872965.1. Lineage (GTDB taxonomy): Bacteria > Actinomycetota > Acidimicrobiia > IMCC26256 > JAGPDB01 > JAGPDB01. The sequence goes on along the minus strand of CALMUU010000256.1, from coordinate 88 downwards.
TATCGACGTCATCAGACATGATGAGCTGCAACAACAGATCAAATGGGCCTTCATAGACATCCGTGGCAATTTCGTAGCTCATTGCTTA
>CALMUU010000255.1 GCA_937872965.1 uncultured Actinomycetes bacterium | reverse complement strand
CATGATCATCACCATAAACTTCATCAGCCATGTCGTTCCCCCTGTGTTTTCATCGAAGCACCGGCAAAGCCGGATACTCCTCGCGGTAGTCGCTTCGCTCCTGGCTCATCTATCGATTCCATTGATAATATTTTTGCGGTCGTCATGTAAGCCTATTAATTCGCAGTCCGTTGCGCAATTTCACTTTCCAACTGATCAATAACAACATGAAGATCCTTGCGCGTTCCTGAAATTTCTTCCTCAAAGTTTTCTAGCGCAGTAATAGATTCCTGTAATTCTTGATCTGTGAGTTGGTCGAGGTTCGCAAGAGAATCATCCGTAACAAGCTTTTCCATTCCTCGTTTAAATTCAATGTTAGGCGAAGGAGCAAGGATTGAGCTCAAACGTGAATTCGGTGCACTCGAACGCGTTTCTCCACTGGCAAGGATTCCAGGAAGAGCAGCAATGAGATCTGATAGTGAACCGCCACGAGCACGGCGATCGATCTCAGCTTTAAAAATATCGAGACGACTTTGGGCTAGACGACGTAAAAAACTAATTTCTGTTTCCACTTCACGGGCAGTATCACGGAGTTCACGGACTTCAGCTTCTGATTTCTCGGCCAAGCCTTCTGTGTATTCCCCACTGAGAATGGTGTCAATCCGGCGACGGTATTTTTCGGATTCTTCGGTCTCTTGCTCGTCGATAGTCGACTCATCGGTCATGATCGTCACTACTTTCTTATTTAAGTTATTTGTTCAACCCCAAGCGTAGCGGAAATCGGCAGGTAAGACGGAGGCTCAGCAGATGTGAGGGCAATTACCGGAATATTTATTACTTCAATTAGGATATCTCCCACGCGCTCGTAGCTCAGCGCCTGTGGTTATTGTCGAAGCACCGGCAGAGCCGGATACTTCTCGCGGTCGCTCATCCTTCGCTCTCTGTGACAGAGCATCTGACTTCGGATCAGAGGGTCGGGAGTTCGAACTCGGAGCACAGCACAGCTGTGCGGGAGAGTTTCGAACAATAAACACAGTGAATCCCGCAGGGCGCACAGCATTTTCACCGCCGCGATAGCAATTACGCGAATGTTAAACAGCTCTATTAAGATATCGGCCACGCGCTCGTAGCTCAGCGGATTAGAGCATCTGACTTCGGATCAGAGGGTCGGGGGTTCGAATCCCTCCGGGCGCACAGCTTTATTAGTCGAAGCACCGGCAAAGCCAGACATTGCTCGCGGTCACTCCTCCGATCGCTCCCTGTGATTTTTTAGTCGCAATGCTGGCAAAGCCAGACATTGCTCGCGGTCACTCCTCCGATCGCTCCCTGTGATTTTTTAGTCGCAATGCTGGCAAAGCCAGACATTGCTCGCGGTCACTCCTCCGATCGCTCCCTGTGATTTTTGGTTGGTAACCTTTATGAATGACAATCACTCGCCATTTTCTTGAAATCGATGATCTTTCCCCTGAAGAACTTATCGACGTTTTGAATCGATCAGAGATCGGTAACCCACCCCCATATTTAACCCGACAATCGGTGGCTTTACTTTTTGAAAAGCCTTCGACACGAACACGACATTCAATAGAAGCCGCTGTTACACAACTCGGCGGCAATAGCGTTTACACGCGTCCTGAAGAAGTTGGAATCGATGTTCGCGAAACTGCAGAGGATATTTCGAGAACACTTTCTGCCTATCATTCAGCAATTGCAGCGCGAGTATTTGAACATACCATCTTAGAAAGGATGGCTTCTGTTTCGAAAGTACCTGTAATCAACCTATTGAGCAATGAATCCCATCCTGTACAAACTCTTGCAGATCTTCTTACAATCCGACAAGAATTCGGAAGCCTTAAGGGCAAGAAGATTGCGTTCGTCGGAGATGCTTGCAATGTTGCATTTTCTCTCGCAATTGGGGCAACTATGGTCGGTGCAAATTTTGTAGTCGCACATCCAGAAAAGTACGGATTCGATGTTAATGATAATTTGAAATTTGCCTCGAGAAATATCCAAATTGAATCCACAACAAAATGCGAAATGGCCGTAAGTAACGCTGATGTTATTTATACAGATTCTTGGTATGCAATGGGTCAAGAAGATGAAGCCGAACAACGTCGTATCGATTTTATCGATTATCAAGTGAACGACGATTTGATGAAATTAGCCCCTGAACATGCAATATTTATGCACTGCTTACCTGCGCACCGGGGAGAAGAAGCAACAAATTCAGTGCTTGATGGTCCGCAATCACGAATATGGCAACAGGCAGAAAACCGCTTGCATTCGATGCGTGGGCTGTTGTCCGTTCTCCTAGGTTGATTTTCGTGTCAGTAAACTTTAGGAAAACTGTAGAAGATTTTGTTTGTTCACACTGCGGAAATGAAATCACGGGAAATGGTTTTACCGACCACTGCCCAGTATGTTTATTTTCGCGCCATGTCGACGTAACGCCGGGAGATCGTGCAGCGCTCGAAACATGCGGCGGAGAAATGGAACCGATCTCGATCGCACCTCATGGTACAAGTTACAAAATCTTCTACCGATGTCTTTCGTGCGGTCACGAGTACTCCAACAAGAGCGCCGATGGCGACGATGTCAGCAGTTTCATTGAAAAACAAGGTGGGGCCGCCGCTCTGGCAAAACGCCTTCCGCCCATTTAAGCGCGTTGGAGCGCCAAAGACTCACCAGGTGAGTCTCATCCAACCAAACACTCGCCACCATTTTCCGTTGGGGCGTTTGACGCTCACAACATGATTCTCAAACGCTCCAACGCAATCAATTCTTCGGGAAGGTTATCCACATAATCAGGGTTCCACCCTGTAATAGGGGAAAACTAGGACGTTCCCATGTTTTCTTCGACGTAACCAAAGGTAAGGTCATTAGTCCAGATCCACCCTTGACCGTCGCCCTGACCAAGATCGATGTTTAAATCAATCTCGCGATTCTCCATATAGTTATTAATCGCAGAGCGTTGTGAATCGGTGTAATCATCAATCAGCGAAACGCCGTTGTGTAATACAAGGTGCTCTCCGTATGCGATCGACAAAGTTGCAAAATCATATTCAATTCCACTGGCACCCAGTTCAGAGGCGACCCGCCCCCAGTAAGGATCTTTCCCAAACCACGAACATTTAACAAGTTGACAATTCGCAACTCGACGAGCTCCACGTTCACCTTCTTGCGTGTTCGCAGCACCTTTCACATTGATGCGCACAGTTTTTGTCGAACCTTCCGCATCATCACACATTTGCTTGGCCAGACTTTGACAAGCTTCCAGCAGCGCGCGCGCAAAGGAATCACTCTGCACTTCATCTGTCTTCTCGCTCGATAAAACAAGCACAGTGTCATTTGTAGATTGCGCACCGTCGACAGTTAGCTTATTAAAGCTTTGGCCTGCAGCCGCACGAAGACTTTCTTGCAAAATTTGCGCACTCACAGTTGCATTAGTTGTAATAAACGCGAGCATGGTGGCCATATTCGGTTGCAACATTGCAGCACCCTTTGCGATTGCACCAACACAAAAAGCCACACCGTTATCATCTGTGTATTCTTGAAAAAATGTTTTCTCTTTCGTGTCCGTCGTCATAATTGCTTGCGCGGCCAACATTCCGCCATCAACGCTTGCTTGTGAAACTATCGCGGGAATGGATTCACAAATAATTTCAATAGGAAGTTGGTATCCAATCAATCCAGTGGAACATACACCAACATATTCGGTGTCGACACCGAGGGTTTGCGCAACGGTCTCGCCCATGAGTGATGCGTTTTTGTATCCCGTATCTCCCGTAGCAGCGTTGGCATTACCGCTATTGACTACAACTCCCACAAGTCGAGAACCGTTCGAAGCGAGATTGTTCTTGGTAAGCGTTACTGGTGCTGCGCAGAGTTTGTTCGACGTAAACACCCCAGCTGCAAGAGCGGGTAACGAATTTTCTGTTCCAATATATGCAAGATCAAGCTGGTTGTCTTTTTTAATTCCGGCGGACATGCCGTGAGCAATAAAACCGGGAACACGAGTAACAGTCATAGAGAACCTTCCAAAGATTGCGAAGACGATTAAGGATACAGTGCAACGGCGGTAAGCCCAGCCGTCTCATCGATGCCCAAAGAGATATTGGCCGCTTGAATTGCCTGACCCGCGGCACCTTTCACGAGATTATCAATAGCACCCAACGCAATAATATGTTGGGTACGTTCGTCGTAAAACGCACTAACAATGCAGTGATTGGTTCCCGTCACTTGTTTTGTTTGAGGAGGCGTACTGCTGACTTGAACGAAAGGTTCGTCGGCATATTTCTTCGAGTAAATTCCAGTTAGGTCATCGTGGGTGAGCTGTGTAGTGCATGGAATGTAACACGTTGCCAAAATCCCTCGAGGCATCGGCACTAGATGAGGAGTGAACAAAACGTCGACACCAAGCTCTTTTGATATTTCAGGAGTGTGACGATGGTCAATCAAACCATAAGCTTTAAAGTTTGAATCGATGCTTCCAAATATGGTGGCATCCGTTGCATTCGAACCAGCGCCAGAGACTCCCGACGCTGCATCGACGATGACACTGTTGCCGCTCAGTAATCCTTCATCGAGAAAAGGTTTCGTCGCGAGAATCGAAGCCGTGGGATAACAACCCGGCGATGCAATATATTTTGTGGTGCGCAATCGGTCTCGATGAAGCTCAGGCAATCCATAAACAAAATCTGCTTGTTTTTCTGGATTGAGATGAGGGGTGAGATACCAACTTTCAAAAGTCTTGGGATCTTCAAAACG
>CALMUU010000254.1 GCA_937872965.1 uncultured Actinomycetes bacterium | reverse complement strand
ATCCTGAACGAATAATGTCATCCTGAACGAAGTGAAGGATCTCTCTTTATGGAACTCCGAACGCTAGAGATCCTTCGTTCCACTCAGGATGACGACAAAGCCTCAAGATGACAATGTCGAAATTCCGACGACAACAAGCAAGTAATATGCCAGCATGGATGAAATGCTGTCTATTCACGAGCTGCAAAAGAATTTTGGTGATGTTATCGCCGTGGACAATGTTTCCTTTGATGTTGTGTCGGGTGAATGCCTAGGTGTGGTTGGTCCCAACGGTGCGGGCAAGACAACAACCATTTTGTGCGCGCTGGGTTTAACATCGCCGACTCTTGGCGAGATCCACATTGATGGCGTCAACGTCCACCAACATCGTCGACGTGCATTGCGAAATGTTGGATTCATGGCGGGGTACGCACCGCTGAATATGAATATTACCGTACGCAGATTACTGAAACATTTTGCCATATTGGCGAGCGTGAAAGATCCCGACACGCATGTGGACAGAGCGATTGAACTTCTTCAGATCCCCCATTTAGAAAAGCGGCTTGCTCCTAGACTTTCCTCGGGGCAAAAAACTCTTGTCAATGTTGCTCGTGCGATCGTGCATAAACCTAAGTTGCTTGTCCTCGATGAACCGACGGCTTTTACCGACCCGCAAGTTTCTCTTCGCGTGAACGATGTCATCAGAAAAGTTAAAGAAGAGGGGACAGCGATCCTCTTGACGAGCCATGACATGGTTGAAGTCGAGCGCGTATGTGACCGCATTATTTTTATCGCGCAGGGCTCGATTCGAGCCAATGTCGAAATAGCACACATCGAAAAGGAATTTGGTCACGATGATCTCGAAAAGATTTGGCTCGAAATCGCGGCTACAGAAAAGAAGGAAGAGCTATGAACATCGCGCGCATTCTCACTATTGTCGATTTTCGGATTCGTTCGACGCGTTCAGTCATGTCTCAGTTCTTTGTATGGTTCGGTTTTCCAGTCGGCGGTGTGCTCGTGTACGGACTCTTGCTTAAACAGCTCAACGCTCAAGCGCTCTCGACGGGCGTATTACTTCTCATGATTTGGGAAGTCTGCAACCGTGTCGAACAAGAAATCGGTGCAGGTTTTTTGTGGTCGCGGGATAGTAAAGAGTTTCTGTACGAAGAAGTAACGCCGCGAACGTGGACGGAATGGATCCTCGGCGGAACGATTTATGGCCTGTTTAGTTCAGTGTGCGTTTCGATCTCACTCTTAGGTGCAAGCATCGTGTTGGGGGCAGACTTGACTATCGCAGGATTTGTTCCCCTCATTATTTTGCCACTTGTCATTATTCAAGGAATAACGCTTGCGCTCTTTGTCATTGCCGTTGTGATTCGAGCTGTTTACTCCGGTGACATGCTGGCATGGGGAGTGCTCTCGTTTGCGTTCCCGCTTTCGGGAGTTTTCTTTCCCGTCAGTGCATTGCCGCGACCATTAGAAATTGTGGGCAACTGCTTGCCGTTCGCTCACACCTTTGGTCCTATCCGAGAATATATTCTTCATGGCGCAATTAACTGGAGCGACCTCGGCCTAGGGTTGGTTCTGACATTCGTGTGGCTCGGCTTATCCATTGCTGCACTTGCCCGCAGTCAGTTTGTCTTTCGAAAAGGTGGAAGTATTTCGCGCTATATCTAGTGTTGTCAGGCTGAGGCAGGACCAACGAGAGGAATTTCTATACCTCGTGTCTGTGACGCGTGAGACACAGGAGTCGTGACAACTGTCAAGGATAATGATCGGAACGCATCCTCGTGTTTTAAAACTGTGATTACGTTGTGAACATCCACGTCTTGAATCGTGGGAGGAACACGGAATTCAAGTTTGTATTCGACGGGGCTCTCCGGTGGCTGCTCGTGGACGTGTCGCGTAGCGCAGTCCATTTCGGGAAGCGTGGCGGACAGCCATAATGAGGCACTCCATTGCCCGGATCTTCATATAGCCATTATTAAGGATTATGTCCGCGATTCCTAGGGAATTCTCGAATATTTGGAGGATGTCCGCCTGTTCTCAACGGGAAAAGAGCATCTTCGATCCATTCATCACGCCAGTTACAGGAAAGTCCTGATTGTGAACGCCACCCGAACAAGTTAAGTCGTTGAGGGCCTTGACTGACCCGTCACTGACATCACTCCCATTCACTATTAAGATTATGCCCAGTAATACACATAATTGTTAACGGAGACAAAGTGGCTCGAATAGTAGAAAATATAAAAGACAGCGCTGCACAGCAGGCGGCGCACACAGAACACGTTCCGTTTGAAGGTTTGAAAGCGTCGCATAGCTCAGGACAATTACTTCCACATCGTAAAAAGAGATTTTCATTTATCATCATTATGATGGCCGTCCTTGCGTTTATTGCATTAGGTGGTGCTGTCTTTTCTTTCCTGCAGCTGCAAGATGCAGAAAAAGATGCAAAGAAGAATCCAAAGGTTGCAGAAAAACAACAAGTTTCTTCCATCGTGAATAAAGTTAAGAAGCTTATCGATGTTCCTAAAAACGAGACACCTTCGATTGTGAACGTTGAAGATGCGACCAAGTTGAAAAGTCAATCTTTCTTTACAAACGTAAAAAATGGTGACACAATCCTTCTCTATACAAAAGCTAAAAAAGCGATCATCTATCGAGAGTCAACAAACAAAATCATTAACGTCGGCCCGTTTGACTTATCCGGTACAGAAGATACGGGCACGACCGAGACAACATCGGAGTAGTGAGCTAGCGGTTTGAGAGCCGGCTAAAGCTAATAATTGTTAACTCAGAAGTCGAGGAGCATATCTGAGAAATTACTTCTTGATGGCACTCTCAAAGATTGTGAGTCACGAGAAATCGATGCGATAGGTACTATGGGAACGCTACCGTTGGAGCGTTCTTGTAATCTGCCCCTCACTTCGCCAATGGCACGATGAAAATATGGTTCATGCTCTGGTGTAGTTGACTTAAATTTGATTATGTAATCTGTATCAGACAGGGGAGCAGTTTCGATACCCACAGCGATGGGTCCAACGCCGAATCTATCATCTCTATTTGATCCAAATCTGTCGGTCCAAATTCCAAATGTGGGTCCTAATGCTTCTTGCGAAAGATTGAGAAAGGTCTGAGCATCTCTCGATGAGGAGAAAGGTCCCACAATAATTTCGAGAGCAGGGTGTGCGAGGTTTCCTTGTCGAGGCGTTCCTAGCCGGGGCAGGATAATGTTGTCGGATATCAGAGCAGCGGCGATGTCGTCGACAAGTTCAGAAAAGCCCAGAGCAACTTGGATGCTGTATCCGGAATCAGCTTCTTGACGTATGTCGTATCCAAAGATGGTGTCTTTTACGCGGATTCCTTGTTCATTTAAATAACTTCGCATCGTGTCACGTGAAGTGTCGTCCAGCTCTACTGCGTCAAAAAGGATGACAGGTATTCCCATTCGTGCTGGCGTGATGACATTTGCGAAACAATCGCCAACATACACAATGGATGTGTACCCTCTCGCTTGAACCTCAGCGCAAGCGAGATCATTATTTTTTCCCGACAAAATGTGAGGACGTGTAAAACCTGCAGCAATCATCGGATCCGTAACGTCTCCATCTGGTGCAAGAAAATAATCGATGCCTGCTTGGCGGAGAGCGTGGAATAGAGGTTCGAAGTCAGGCCGCAAGCGTTCTTCTTCTGAACCTCTTTGGCTATCGACCCGGTTCAGGGCTGCCCAATTAAAGACAACAGCTTTGCGATCACGAGCTGTTTGTTGGTTAGCGACCATGCCCATTCCTCCGTGAAATGTAATTATGCGATATGTAGATGTATAAGATTACTCAAAAAGGTACGAATGATGCAAAAACGAACACCATCGTCCCTCCGTTATTGTCCGATCGATCTCGCTGGAGGATTTGGCTGCGTTCGTGCAGGAGCAGGCCTGACCAAGCCCAGTTTTTGTAGGCGACTAATTTCTTTAACGAAATTCGTTTGGCGGGATGGATCTCTCGAACCATTTCTCAGTTCCTTGAACACGTCAAAATGATCGGGGATTGCGGCTGTTGGGTCGTGTGTTCGATGCGTATGCATTAACGTCTTCAGACGTTTTATTCCATTTTTCGTTTGATAGAAGGGTCGCGTAGCAGTTCTGATTGCTCTCCGATTAAGTCTCACTAGTGGATTTGCATCCGATCTCATATGTTTAATTTTTGTTTTTTCGATAATGTGCAAAGAACGAAGCTCTGATTTGATCGCGTTCCATGTCTCAGAAGTATTAGGCAATTCATGAAATGTGGGAGCGTTTCGCGCGTTGATCTCTCGCGCAAATACGCCGCCTTTCTTAAAGGCTCTCGTCTCTGCGTTGAGTGCTTCTAAGAAATGCTGAGGTGCAAGAATGCGATCATAGAATCGCTGTGTTCGTCGTGGGTTATCGTGAGGTACATTGCTCAACATATGAAATGCATCATCGAGATGCTGAGTTTCGTGCACGAGCATTCCCGCAACCTGGGCCAATTGTCGGGCAGTGAAGGAAGGGCTCGAATTTGCAGCTTGTTGAGGATCACTTATCCTCCATGGCTCAGGAATGCCTGGAGGAACAATGACGATTGCTGTTCGCTTACCGTTAAAAGCAGGCATAGGAATTTGTTGTAGGTCACCTAGAGCGCCCATCATGTTTTCGTAGCCAGAAAGCCCGTTTGAATAGGCGTTAATAATGGGCGGTAATCCAGGATATGAAGTAGTGTCGAGAATATTGTGACAAAAAACAACTTGATCGATGCTGCGTTTCACCCAATCGAGAGCTCCACCTTCCTCGAGGATGGCTTGAATGTCGTGTGGAATTTTCGCAACAGGGACAGCTACCGCTTGGTAGATCGGGTTACCTTCATCATCCACGGTATTGCGTACCGAATCGATAATATCTTGCATAGTTGGTTTGGGATGCGGACATTGAACAATAGGTCGGCCAGGCTCGCCTATAAGAACTCCCCTGATTGTGGGATAATCCATTGTTAATGTTGTAAATGTAAATGTATGGTCCATAATGACTCGCAATATGTCGTGATTAGGTTGATTATCGTATTTGTAACGCGTTATTGCAAGATCGAATTGCTCAAAATGGTCAATTGGAGGATGTGGGCCCCAGCGCTTTAGAATAACTACTCACCAATAAACATACCTGAGCACCCTTTAGGTCGCGGTCCATATCGTGTCTGGCCAGGTAGAAGTTCAACCTAGGAGGAAACGTGGCTGTAGTCACCATGAAACAAATGCTCGAAGCGGGCGTCCACTTTGGACATCAAACTCGCCGTTGGAACCCGAAGATGCAACGATTCATCTTTGGTGAGAAAAACGGTATCTATGTCATCAATCTCGAAAAGACTCTTGGTCTTGTCGATGAAGCATATCGATTCGTTCGTAAAACTGTTGCCGACGGAGGACTCATCCTTTTCGTTGGAACAAAAAAACAAACTCAAGAACCCGTCAAGCAACACGCATCACGCGTGGGCATGCCCTACGTGAACAACCGCTGGTTGGGCGGAATGCTTACCAACTTTCAAACAATGCGCAAGCGTATTGACAAGATGCAAGAACTCGAGCGACAAGTGCGCACGGGCGAAACATCACAAATGATTAAAAAAGAAGCGCTCAAAGTTACGCGTGAACTCGAAAAACTTCACCGCAACCTTGGTGGTATTCGTGGATTAGAAAAAATGCCTTCTGCAATTTTTGTCATCGACACGAAAAAAGAACACATTGCCGTGACGGAAGCTCGCAAATTGGGTATCCCTGTTATTGCTGTTGTTGACACGAACTGTGACCCTGACATCATCGACTTTGTGATTCCTGGAAACGATGATGCAATTCGTTCTAGCGATTTGATGTGTCGTGTGATTGCTGATGCTGTTGAAGCAGGCAAGCAGATCGCCGTTAAAAAGGGTGGAGCAGCTCCAACGAGCAAAGCATCTCTTTCGATCGAAGAGCTCAACGCAAAAGCTGATCAGCAAAATCAAGCTCGCGCACAGGCTGCTGCACAGCAAAAAGCTCGTGAAGCAAAACTTGCTGCCGCCAAAGCGAAGGTTCCTGCCGATGCACAACCTGCTGCTGAAGAATCTGTAGAACCAGCTCCCGCCAAATAATTGATTGGCGTTGGAGCGTCAAACGCTCACCAGATGAGTCTCAAACACTCCAACGCGAAGAAAAAGAGAAAGAAGTAACAATGTCCTACACAGCACAAGACGTATCATCGTTGCGCAAAATGACTGGCGCCGGAATGATGGACTGTAAAAATGCGCTCAGCGAAAGCGATGGCGACATCGAAAACGCAAAAGAATGGTTACGCAAGAAGGGTCTCGCCGGCGCTGCAAAGCGTGCAGGTCGCGCTGCAGATCAAGGTACCATCGACGTCACTCTCGATGGTAACGTTGCAGCATCTGTTGAAGTGAACTGCGAAACCGACTTTGTTGCCAAAGGTGAACTCTTCACTGGTTTCGTTTCTGAGCTTGCAACACTTGTTGCAAAGCACGGAACAGAAGGAATCGAAGGCCAATCGTTCCGTGACTCAACTGTTGCTGAAGAAATCACAGCACTCGGTGCAAAGGTCGGAGAAAATGTTGCTCTGGGCCGTACGGCTCGATTCGAAACAACCGGTGTTGTAGACGCATACAAGCATTTGCAATCCGGTCGGGGTTTCATCGGTGTCCTTGTCGAACTTACTGGTGTTGCAGATTCAGAAGCTGCGCGTGAAGTTGCTCATGACATTGCACTTCACATTGCGTCTGCGGCTCCTCGATATGTAACTCGTGAAGAAGTTCCCCAAGTTGCAATTGATAAAGAACGCGCAGTGTTCGAAGAGATCACAAGAAACGAAGGAAAACCCGAAGCAGCAATCCCGAAGATCATCGAGGGTCGACTCGGCGGTTTCTATAAAGACGTGGTCTTGCTAGAACAGCCGTTCGTCAAGGACAACAAAACCACGATCAAAGATCTGGTTGCGACCTTGGGTGCTGATGCAACAGTTGCTCAGTTCTCGCGCATCAAGATCGGCGAAGAATAGTTCCAAGAAAGCGTTCCGCAAGGAACGCTTTTTCTTAGCGCAATGTTGGGCTAAGTTAAGTGTACGTAGCCAATAGGCAGGGGAGACAACATGACAGAACCAAAGTATTCACGCGTTCTTCTGAAGCTTTCTGGTGAGGCCTTTGCTCCAAACGACACGGGTTATGGTATCGATGCCGAAAAGGTTGCAGCGCTTGCCCAAGAAATAGCGAAGGTACGTTCCACCTCAGACGTGCAGTTCGCCATCGTGGTTGGTGGCGGAAATATCTTCCGCGGAATGGCCGGAGCCTCGCGTGGCATGGACCGCGCTCGCGCCGACTACATGGGAATGCTCGCAACAGTTATTAATGCACTCGCACTTCAAGACGCATTCGAAGCAATTGGACAATCGTCGCGTGTGCAAACTGCGATCACAATGGCTCAAGTTGCAGAAAGCTATATTCCTCTTCGTGCGATTCGTCACATGGAAAAAGGTCGCGTTGTCATTTTTGCGGCCGGCACGGGAATGCCGTTCATCACTACCGATACAGGCGCGGCTTTGCGTGCAGCAGAAGTTGGAGCACAAGCAGTTCTCAAAGGTACGCACTCGGGTGTTGACGGTATCTATACCGCCGATCCGCGTAAAGATAAAACAGCAACAAAAATTACGCACACCACATATCTTGACGTGATCAACAAGGGCCTCAAAGTCATGGACTCCACTGCGTTAACTTTCTGTATGGATAATGATCTTCCTATTGTTGTTTTCGATGTGGAAACGCCGGGCAATATCGAAAAGGTTCTTATGGGCGATGACATTGGAACGACGGTCACAAACGACGCATGAAACAACTGAGAGATAACAATGATTGACGACATTAAGAAGAGTACTCACGATCAGATGCGCCAAGCTGTGGCCCATCTTCAAGATGAGTTTTCGGCGATTCGCTCCGGTCGTGCAAATGCAGGCATGGTCGATCGTTTGATGGTCGAATACTACGGAAGTCAGATGCCCCTCCAGCAGCTCGCGAGTTTTTCGGTTCCTGAAGCGCGACAACTTCTTATCAGCCCATTCGACAAAGGTTCTCTCCAAGCAATCGAAAAGGCAATCCAAACATCAGACCTCGGCGTTAACCCCAGTAACGATGGAAGCAATATCCGTTTAGTTTTTCCTCCTCTTACAGAAGAGCGTCGAAGAGAATTGGTAAAAGTGGCAAAAAGTAAGGCGGAAGATGCTCGGGTATCTGCACGCAATGCACGACGAACCGCCCGTCAAGAGTTAGAAAAACTTGAAAAAGACGGAGAGATCAGCAAGGACGATTTAGAACGCGCAGAAAAGGATTTCGACAAAGCAACCAGCGACATCGTCAACGAAATCGATGCGATGGTTGCGACAAAAGAAGCGGAATTGATGGAGGTCTAGGGATCACCTAGGCTGGACCAATGCCTTCGGGCAGTACGAATTGCAACAGGGGGATATATGGCGGACGACACGAACGAAGTGGAAGGTGTACGGATTCTTGGAGCGCAAGAAGCTCAAGAATTAGCGCGCACACCCAGCTCGTCGCGTACCTCACGTGCGTCTCGCAAAGCGGCACATAAGGCCGTTGCCACATCGCCAACGGAACAGACCAGCAATGTAGATCTTCCCCATTGGAGTGACGCTCCAACTGGCGAAGTTCCCACAACAGTTATTGACTCTGATGCTCCTGCAGATGGATGGGAAGCATTGACTGGCTCTCAGCCTCGTATCCGTGTTGATCAAAACGACTGGAAAGCGAGCGATTACGATCCAGACCTTTCATTACAAGATGATTCTTTGAGCGTGGGTGCTTTAGGCAACGACCATATTTCACTTGATGACAATGATGAAGAATTCGATCGTAATGTTGCGCAAAAACGAGCGGGAACAACACCTGTTACGCCTGCAAGTACACAAGTAGCAGAACCTGCAGCATCTCTGCCCGCTGCTGGCGCGCCTGGGAGCGCGAGTAACCCCATTAACACCGACACGGGCACACAACGCATTACCAAAATTTCAACCGTCCCCGATTCAGCATCTGCCGTTCCCATTGAAGGCTCCGATATAGCTCAGCCACTCGATGGTAGAGAACCTCGCCCGCGTCCCTCGAGCAAAGCACGGCGTGAAAAGCGTCAAGGTGCAGCGCCCTACGCTTCGGGAGCAACTGCGGATAACGACAGTGAAACTGCAACTCCGCCCAGTGAAATGACAACCCTTATAACCCGCACGGCGACCGCAGCGGTGATGGCTGTCATCGCGCTCGTGTGTTTCTTTTTAGGAACTATTCCAACTCTTATTTTCGTGGCACTGGTAATTACTGCAATGAGCCTCGAGCTGTGTGCTGCTTTCCGTCAGATTGGAAGCAAGCCTGCAGCACTGTTGGTTGGGGCGATGTCTTTCTTCTCTGTGATTGCCGGTTATCTTGTTGGTGATCGCGCAATAGCGTTGGCTTCTGTGACATTTTTTGCTTTTGCTGCACTTTGGTATCTCTTGGGGGTCATTCGTGCGCGACCAGTTATTGGGTTAGGTATTTCTGCATTGGTGTATTTATACGTCGGTGTTTTAGGTTCTTTCGCAGGAATGATTTTGCGTCTTGAAAATTCTTCTGGAAAATCGATCGGTATTTTCGTCCTTGTTTCCACGGTGCTGTGCGTCACTGCTAATGATACTGCCGCGTATTTATTCGGGAAATACATGGGCCGCACGCCACTGGCACCTGAGATTTCGCCAAATAAAACAATGGAAGGAACTACCGCGGGAGTTATTGCTTCAATCATCGTGGGAATCTTTGTCGCGTATTCGTCATCCGGTAACCTCTGGAGCGATGTTAAGGGCGGAATCATTCTCGGATTTCTTCTGGCCTGTGCATCCATATTTGGTGACTTGATCGAATCCATGCTCAAGCGAGACTGCAACCTTAAAGACTTCGGTTCGATTTTGCCAGGACATGGGGGATTGATGGATCGCTTTGATGGGCTTTTGTTCGCGCTGCCAGTAGCGTTCTACCTCTCACTTACTCTCCTCTAACTTTGCAGGGCCAGGCCCTGTTTGTGGATAACCTTTAACTTTTCTCGGTGTTGGCACGAAAAAGTGTCAATAGGTGTCACAAAATCGTGCCAACACATTGATATATGGCGGGTTTTGGAGATAGAAAGATATTCTTTGGTTGAAATTACCGGATATGAGCGTAGAATGTAATCAATGTCATCCGAAAAAAATGTGAGAAAACGTATTGCCGTTCTAGGTTCGACGGGTTCTATCGGCACTCAAACACTCCAAGTGCTCGAGAATTTTCGCGATGAATACGAAGTTACTCGTCTCGCGGCCGGGACCAACGCTGATTTATTAGAAACTCAACGCCTGGCATGGGGTCTTTCTGTAAAACATGCTCGTAGTGCTATCGACGATCCCCAGATTTTGGAAGATTTTGCTTCGTCAGATGATGTCGACATTGTTATTAACGGGGTTGTGGGTTTTGCTGGTTTTCGCGCTACCCTTGCAGCGCTCAAGGCGAACAAGATTCTGGGTCTTGCGAATAAGGAAAGTTTGATTGCTGGTGGACCTGTTGTACGTTCCATCACGTCAGCACCCAGCTTTACCGGCCAGATCATCCCTATCGATTCTGAGCACAGCGCTATCTGGCAATGTCTTCGATCGGGTACGCGAAATGAAGTAAAAGAAATTGTTTTAACGGCGAGCGGCGGCCCTTTTCGAGGCAAAACCAGCGAACAGTTGAGAAACGTCACGAAGGCCGATGCACTTAAGCACCCCACTTGGACCATGGGTCAGAAAATTACGATCGATTCAGCGACACTGATGAACAAAGGACTCGAAGTGATCGAGGCACATGAACTTTTTGATGTGGATTTCGACCAGATTAAGGTGGTCGTCCATCCGCAGTCGATTGTCCATTCCATGGTCACCTTTTGTGACGGCGCGACAATCGCGCAGTTATCGCTTCCCGATATGCGATTGCCTATTTCTCTCGCACTCGGTGCAGATCACCGCTTGAATCACTCATATGGTGCACTTTCTTTTGAGGATAAAATGTCACTCGATTTTGAAGTACCCGACGGCGATGCATTTCCTGCCCTCGAGCTTGCCTATGCGGCGGGTCGCGCAGGTCACGGTGCACCGGCCACTTTGAGTGCAGCCAATGAAGTTGCGGTCCAGGCTTTCCTCGATGACAAAATTTCTTTCACCGCTATTAGTGAGATTGCTGACGACGTTCTTCAGGAAGGCATCGTTGCAGTCGATAACGAAGAAGACGTATACGAGGCGGATCGTATCGCTCGCGAGCGCGCGGATCGCTTTGTGGAAAAGAGAAGTGTGTAATGGCGTTTTCAGGAGACCATTTCGAACCCAAGTCGCCGTGGAGCAAAGCTCGCTCGTATGCACTTTTATCCCTTATTGTCTTTACCTTTATTGTTTCGGTCGCCGACCCCACTTCACGCGGATACGCGTTGGTAGGTTTCGCAATTTTGATGACCATCATGTTGCACGAAGCCGGTCACTTCATTGCAGCGAAGTGGGCCAAGATGAAAGCAACAGAATTTTTTGTCGGGTTTGGCCCCCGCATTTGGTCGTTTAGAAAAGGTGAAACAGAATACGGGATCAAAGCTATTCCACTAGGCGGTTACGTCAAGATCATTGGGATGACCGATCTCGAAGATGTTCATGAGGACGACGAACATCGTACCTATCGGAAGGGTCAGACGCGCAAAAAACTTGTTGTCATCATGGCAGGGGTTACGGTTAACGTCCTTCTTGCATATCTTCTCTTATTTACGGTCCTTGTTGCGCATGGTGAGCCCGTAGCAGCAGAAAATTCTCGTGCGGTTCTTGGAACTGTTAATCCAGGATCAGCAGGATCTAACGCAGGCCTCAAGCCTGGAGATGTCATCATCAAGATTGACGGTACGCCTATTTCAACTTTTGATGAATTAGGGTCGGCGATCTCTAAGAATAAGGTGGGCGATAAGATTTCAGTTTCGTTTCTGCGAGACGGAAAAACAATCACTAAGACCACGACATTACAATCGAGCGTGAAATCCGACGGTAAACCTTCGGGTAAAGCACAGTTGGGCGTCGGATTGCGCACCGATTTTAAGCGTGTCGGTGTTTTCCCTGCAATTAAGCAGTCAGGTGTTGCTACTTATAATGTTTCTAAATTGAGTATTATTGGGATGGGTCGCCTCTTTAGCCCGTCAGGCATATCTGATTATTCGGAGACCGTTGTCACAGGTGACTATGAAAACCAAAATCGACCCCAATCACTTCTAGGAATTGGCAACATTGGAGGCCAATTAGTCAACCAAGATATATGGACAATTTTTTATCTCATGGCTTTTATCAATATTTTCTTGGCCTTGATCAATGCACTACCTCTTTTGCCCCTAGATGGTGGCCATGCTGCAATTGCTATTTATGAACGTATCGCTTCGAAGATTAAGAAGCGCGAAGTGCATGTTGATTATAAAAAACTCATGCCAGCTACGGGGTTGTTTCTTGGTTTTCTAGCACTTCTGATGTTGAGTTCGCTCTGGCTCGACGTTCTACAAATTACGTCGTAGCCGTCGCCGTGGGGTGGCTCGATAAATTATTAAGGGTTCAGGGAATTCTTTGACGGCAAAGAAATTATAGGTTCCAACCATTTTTCTGATCTGATTTCCATGTAGCTGGGTTACCAATTACAGCATCTGTTTCATCAGGGCAATCTCCACTACTGATTTTTGCTGAGTTATAGTACGTTCCATTGTTGGTTATAGCTGCATAAAAACAATGTCCTTGACTGTCGACAGTATTAAAAGCTGCGCCTAAAGACGGGTCCGACAACATTCCAATGGTTGAAGCAACTTGTGTTGTATTTACAGAGCCGACAATAAACGTCAGATCAGGTTCTGCAGCATTGAGTTGCGATTCAGTGATTGCGGAATAATTTGGGTTACCACTCCCTGCCTGTACCGACTTTGCTGCCAAGATAGCTGTCGCAAGAGTGGTTTTTGCTGCCGATTTCTGTCCTGCACCTAACGCTGATAAGAGAGTAAGAATCCCTACAGCTGAAAGTATTGCAATAATGAGGATTACGATGAGCAGCTCGATAAGAGTAAAGCCAGTTTCATCGCGGGATTGGCGCTTAAGGTTGGATCTATGGATAAGACTTTTTAACATGGTCCCTCATTTCACCTAGCCAAGATTGTCCCTAATCTCGGATTGCTATTTCTTTCGTCAGCCATTGAGTTAGTTTCACTTACTTTTTGTTACGCAAAAGTAAAGTATTTTTTGTATTCAGTAGCCTAGGGCTCGACCTACTATGTTCAACCTCGTAGGCTAGAGGTGTGATTACACGCAAAAAGACGCGCCAACTCCAAGTGGGTTCGGTCGCGGTTGGTGGAGACGCTCCCGTTTCCATCCAATCTATGACCACGACGAAAACATCGGATGTTGATGGTACCCTGGCCCAAATTTATGCGTTACGTGGTGCCGGGTGTGACATCGTGCGCTGCACGTGCAACGAGACTGAAGCTGCTGAAGGTTTGGCTCAGATTGTTCCACGCTCACCGTTACCCATTGTTGCCGACATTCATTTTCAGTACCGCTTAGCACTGGCGGCGATGGAGGCCGGTGTTGCTGCACTGCGTTTGAACCCCGGAAATATTCGCAAACCTGAACAGATCAAGATTGTCGCACGAGAAGCAAAAGATCGCGGTATTCCGATCCGCATTGGCGTGAACGCTGGTTCGCTCGATCCTGCATTATATGAAAAGTATGGGGGAGCGACACCCGAAGCTCTTGTGGAATCTGCGCAACGTGAGTTGGCATACTTTCAAGAAGTTGATTTTGATGATGTAAAAATTTCCGTTAAGGCCAGCAATGTTGTGTTGATGGTCGAAGCGTATCGATTGCTCAGCGAAACGGTCGATTATCCGTTGCACTTGGGTGTGACCGAAGCTGGTCCGATGCCCAATGGTTTGATTAAATCTGTTGCAGGTATTGCGACACTTTTGAACGAAGGCATTGGTGACACGATTCGTTTTTCTCTCACAGCTGACCCGGTTGAAGAAGCTAAGGCGGGTCGCACGTTGTTAGAAGCTTTGGGTCTTCGCGAACGAACAGGTCTCGATCTGATTGCATGTCCTAGCTGTGGTCGCACAGAAATTGATGTGATCGAAGTTGCAGCGCAAGCGCAAAAGGCGCTGGAAGATAAAGCGATCCCATTGCAGATTGCCATTATGGGGTGTGTGGTTAATGGTCCGGGTGAAGCGCGCGAAGCAGATTTAGGCATCGCTGCAGGGCGCGGCAAAGGCCACTTGTTTGTTAAAGGCAACGTTGTGCGCGTTGTCCCCGAAGATGAAATGGTGGAAGCATTGGTTGCCGAGGCCGAAGCGATTATGGAACAGGGGATTGAGGCTCGTATCGCTGCAGCCGACGCCGGCGCTGCAGAAGAAGCCAATGCAGCACGCGATGAGTTGTTGCAGATTCAAGGAACTGACGCGAACAAGTCCGAAGAGAAGATCGACAAGATCCACGACTTAGTTAGTCATTCTGAGTGATTCAATGTGTCATTCCGAGCGCAGCGAAGAATCGTTTTTGCAAGGCCGGGCCTTGCAAAGTGAAAGGTAAACAGTGAAGAAAAATCACGACGTACCGTTTGTGGGTAACGCGCCCGACGACGCACATTGTTATCAAGCGACTATTTCGATGATCGTCCAGTACTTTCATCCTGACATGAAACCTACATTGGCAGATATGGATGTGGCGACAGGAAAGCAGCCGAACAAAACGGTATGGCCTTTCCAGGGTTTGATTTATTTAAAGTCACTGGGTATTGATATCACACTTGTCACTCCTTTTCGCTATGACGAGTTTGCCAAAGAGGGTGTTGAATACATTCGACGCATGTATGGTGATGAAGTTGCAAACTGGCAAGACCAGAACAGTGATATCCCTATGGAAGTAACACGCATTGAAAAGCTCCAGAAAGAAGTCACGATTGACTATCGCAACCCAACCTATGATGACATTCTGAAGGGTCTGAAGAAATATCCGGTGATGTGTTCGGTTAATTCTGATGTGTTGCGTGGGGAAGATGGATATTCTGGCCACTTTGTTATTATCTGTGGCTGTGACAACGACGGTGTCTATCTGAACGATCCAGGTTTGCCCCCGTTGAAGAATCGCTATGTCACTCGCGACGTTTTTGAAGAGGCGTGGTCAGGATTCTCTAGTGATGAAGCCAAGTTCCTCTATCTCGTATCTGAGGCAGAAGCGCCTAAGTCTGGATTTTTGAGTCGCTTTAAGCGGAACTAGAGGCCGGCGACC
>CALMUU010000253.1 GCA_937872965.1 uncultured Actinomycetes bacterium | reverse complement strand
CTCGCGGTAGTCGCTTCGCTCCTGGCTCATCCTTCGCTCCTTGTGATTACTACCTCGGAACTGCGACATTATGCAACGCTTGCGCAATAATTGAATCCGCTGAGACACGCTCGAGTTCAGCTTCGGGTGCCAAGATCAAACGATGACGAAGAACAGCAGGCGCTATGAACGCAACGTCGTCGGGTGTAACGTAATCCCGTTCAAAAAGTTGCGCAGTTGCTTTGGCTGCAGCAAGGAGATTGACGGCCGCACGCGGCGACGCTCCTAGTTGAAGTGCGGGAAGTGTGCGTGTCGCACGAACGATATTTGTGACATAAGAGATAACCTCTTCTGAAACGACAACAGCATCGACTGCCTGACGCATAGAGGCAACGTCTTGTGGAGATGCAACAACTTCTACATCGCTCAGTGTTGATGGCTTAACCCCTGAATGGAGAAGTCGCAACATTGCATGTTCGGCTTCTTCGTCGGGGTATCCCACATCAATTTTGAGAGTAAAGCGGTCGAGTTGTGCTTCAGGAAGCGGGTATGTACCTTCGTATTCAATAGGGTTTTGCGTTGCGATCACGAGGAAAGGATCAGGAAGTGGATGAGAGGTTCCATCGGCAGATACTTGTTGTTCTTGCATCGCTTCAAGCAGCGCTGCTTGCGTTTTAGGTGGCGTGCGGTTGATTTCGTCAGCAAGAAATATATTCGTGAAGATGGGTCCGGGACGAAATGCGAGTTCGTATGTTCCACTCGCGCTTGGGTTCAGCGTTGTGGTTCCTGTTACATCACTTGGCAACATGTCGGGCGTAAATTGCGTACGCGTGAATTCGACTCCCATTGATTTTGCGATTGCCTGGGCAATAAGAGTTTTAGCGGTGCCAGGCGGGCCTTCTAAAAGAACATGTCCCCCGACGGCGAGCGCGATCAAGCAACCATCAATGACGTTATTTTGTCCAACGACAACCTTGTTGACTTGGGTGATGATGCGATCTCGTATGTTTTTCATGCCGGTCCTTACTTTCGTGGATAACTTATCCTATGACGTATTTCTGAATAACTAGCGCTTTGATTTCTTGAGGGCTTGGGCTAGTGCATGGGCAAAATATATTCGTCGCGGCCCTAGATCGCGGTTGGGCTCTTCACCCACACCAAAACGACGACCTTGTGCACAGGCGAATATAACGAAGGCAACAAATAATCCCACGATGGCGACTCGCCACGAAAGAGGCATTCCCGCAAAACCTCGAGCATCATCAAATCCATGAACACCTTCAATAAAGGTCACTTCAGAACGAAGGGAACCAACAATACGGAGTGAAAATAGCGCATTATCCTTGCGAGGAAGTCCGCCATTGGAAACCATTCCTGTATCGGGAAGTGCAATTACATCACCGTTTCCCAAGCGGAAAATTGCTGCGTTGTCATGAATTAACTCGTTGGTTCCCTGTGCGATGTCTGTTTGCGAATCTTGTGTGTCGATTAAAACTGAACGCACATCGTTATTTGATTTATAGGTGAGCGATCCCGTCCCACTACCTTCGACCTCTTCGATTCCATCGAGACCTGACACATTCTCAGAACTTGGGAATAAGTTCTGAGAACCTTCCACGAAGACAGTGACACGGTTTTTGAGTAATACTTCGAGCAGATGAGGATTATCTGTGATGAGTCGTCCGCCATTGCGAACAAATCGAGCAACGTCTTTTGCTTCATTCGAGGGAAGCGCACCTGCAAGGACAACAACGGTTTGCGTGGTTCGATCTAACCGTAATGATGAGAGATCTGTTCCGTAACTTTGTACCCTATCCAAAGGGGGTAATGTTGCCTTGCCGCGGTCGCGCGTAACCTTAATACTATTAGCAGCTAGTAATTCGCTCCACGCCCTGTTGCCTCCGGAAATTGTTGCATAGCTCGAGCCTTGTGATCCCCGAGGAGTGCTGCCTGCAAAATAATTTTCTGCACTAAATATGATTCCATACAGTGCAACGATACTGATGAGAGCAAAAATGATTGTCTTTAAACTTCTCTTACGAAATGTTCGGTCACGCGACAGAGTCGAATAGTTTTCCACGCATGCCTCCTTCCATTTCGGTCTGATCAATAGATACTGCGATATCGAACCCTTCGTATTCAATGCGCGCATTGAAGTATGTGACGGTCAAAATGAAGCTATAAACCGCAGAGATACTTGCGATCACAACAGCGATGATGAGATTGATTAAGGCGATAGTTCCCACATCGGACGTAACGAAGTTCTTGGCAAGAATGAGTTGAATAGCGGTCAGCGATGGGATTACGAGAACAAGAATCATAAAGAGGCATATGCAGTACACCCCAACAAGTTTGTAATAATGAACCTTATTGATTTGTCGAGCTCGTTTACGGATACTTGTGAAAGTGCCACCCTCATGTGTCGAAATGGGTGCAGCAAACCCTAAATAGAGGGTGATAAATATCCACGGCACCCCAACGATTACAAATGTAAGTGCGGTAATAACATCAGCAGAAGTGTCAATGACGATTTTCCCCAATAGGTAGCGCAGGCCAATCAAGCCAAATGCAAAAATCAGATGTAAACCAACATGATAAAGAGCAAGAATAGCTCGAGCTGAAGATTTTTGTACTTGGTAGAGGTTATTGAAAATAGTCTCGCAATAGACGCGTCCAGAAGTTTTACCCAGTAAATATGAGCAAAGCGTGAGAGAAAAACCGACCGTAAAAAATTGCACGATAGCAATAATGAGAACAATGCGTCCCTGAATATTCGTATCGCTAGGTTGAGACGATTCTAAAATCCACAAAAGTGTTTGCAGTGGAAGTGAGATGCAAAGAGCAATGAAGAATGATTTAATAAATCTTTTGCGCAGTAATTGGAAAGAGACATCAACAATTTGAATGGGACGGAGCGGGAAAAGAGAAATCATCTACCCTTAGCCTTTGATTCTGACGACATAAGAGCTGACCACGTTGACCGTGCACGCGTAAGAACGGAAGAGTCACAGGTTTTGTGTCCGTACGTCACATCGTTAAAATCTTTAGTGAGTGTGTTAAATGCTTCTCGATTGATAGTTAATTGCCACTGCGCATTCGTAATGCTGGGATGAAAACTAATGATCTCAAGATCATTAAGACGTAAAAGGCCCGCACGGAATCGGTATCGCAATGCGAGGTCGAGCTGGCCTGCTTGTTCCGCTTGATCGCTCAGGCGCTCCAGGTGTTGCGCATCTGTGATGTATTCGAGAACCTTATCTTCTTCACTCCAATCAATGTCAATCTCTTCAAGGTCTTCTTTATCTTTTTCTTTCTTTTCGCGATTGCGAAGGCCTTTGTAAATGAGGAATCCGATTCCTGCGATAACTATGCCCAGAAAAACGTAGAGCATTACTGTTGCGAAAGTACCAATACCTCCTAAGCCTGGGGGTGCGAAAGTTTGAGGATCTGGCGATGTCTCTTGGCGGATCTCTTCGTCAGTTCTCTCAGGCACTTGCGGATCATTCTCTTTTCCTCCCAGCCAACGCCCGAGGCGATCAATATCGTCAGCTAGGGGCCTGTTGGCGTCTTGTCCATATTCCCTCGAGTCAAGAATGCGTTCGGCTTGCTCGCGGGCAGCGTCGGATTCAGTTGACGCATGCGCCCCAGGAGCCATGGTTAAAAAACACATGACCATAGCAATACTTGCAAGCAAAGGGCGTGCCCCAAAAGGGGAGCGAATCATTAAATCAGCCTACACTGATGGGTAATGAAGACAGATGATTTATTAGAGCGATTGAATCGTGTACGTGATGAAGCATTTCATGCCGGAAGCGAAGCTGCATATGAGCGTCAGCATGAGCGTGGCAAATTTACAGCACGAGAACGTATTGATCATTTGCTTGATCCGGGCACATTTGTTGAATTAGATCAACTTGCACGCCATCGTGCAACGGGCTTCGGAATTGAAAATACACGTCCTCTTACTGATGGTGTTGTCACCGGTTGGGGTTATGTGAACGGTCGTAAAGTATTTCTCTATTCCCAAGACTTCGCAGTTCTCGGAGGTTCTTTGGGAGCGCGCGTTGCAGAGAAAATTGTCAAAGTGATGGACTTGGCCGCAAGCGTGGGTGCACCCATTATTGGTATCAACGATGGTGGTGGTGCACGTATTCAAGAAGGTGTAGCCGCCCTTGCCGGATACGGCGATATTTTTCATCGCAATGTGAAGTATTCAGGAGTCATTCCCCAAATTTCTATCATCGCTGGGCCATGTGCGGGAGGTGCCGTGTACTCGCCCGCGCTCACCGATTTTGTCATCATGGTTGAAGGTACGTCACACATGTTTATTACAGGTCCTGATGTTGTTAAGGCGGTAACCGGTGAAAGTGTGACCCAGGAAGAACTTGGGGGTGCACAAACACATGCTCAAAAGTCTGGGGTTGCTCATGTCGTGTGTGCCAATGAAAAGGAACTTTTTTCAACGATCCGCACTTTGTTGGAGTTTCTTCCCAGTAACGAAGTAAAAAATATCAAGAGTTCTGCGACTAAACAGCGAAAAGACGACATTTTTACTCTTATGAAGCTTGATCGCCATGGTATCTATGACGTGCGTGATGTTATCGATGTTGTGTGCGATACAGGAGAATTTTTTGAAATCAGTGCTGCATTCGCGCCCAATATTGTGTGTGGTTTTTCTCGCGTAGAGGGAAACGTTGTGGGCGTTGTCGCTAATCAGCCCAGCGTGTATTCCGGTGCACTTGATATTGACGCGTGTGAAAAAGCGGCACGTTTTGTACGTACCTGTGATGCGTTCGATATTCCTCTCGTCACTCTTGTGGATGTTGCCGGGTTCCTTCCGGGCGTAGACCAGGAACGAAGTGGAATTATTCGTCATGGCGCAAAGTTGTTATACGCGTTTGCCGAAGCCACTGTTCCCATGATTCAAGTTGTGACACGCCGAGCGTATGGTGGTGCGTTTGTTGTCATGGGTTCAAAATCCCTCGGAGCTGATGTCAGCTTTGCATTACCAACCGCTGAAATTGCGGTCATGCATGCAGAAAGTGCTGTTGAAATCATTTCGCATCGGGACTTAGAAAAATTTCCACGTGGGTCGAAAGAATACGAAGCCCGTCATCATGAATTGGTTGCGGAATATAACGAAAAGTTTGCGAATCCTTTTCTTGCTGCCGAACGAGGATTGATCGACGATGTCATTTCCCCCGATGAAGTTCGCTCTCGCGTGATTTCCTCACTTGCCATGCTTAAGGGGAAGAAGAGTAAGAAGATTTTCCGCAAGCATGAGGTGCTTCCTCTCTAATGGAAGTTGCGCCCACCTCTGCGCTGACGGTATCGGGGAATCCCACCGACGATGAAATTGCTGCAATCACGGCGGCCTATTCCTATATTTTGTCGCGTCCCATGGATAAATCTGTGGATAACCCTGTGCATAATACCAATCTTTGGGCCAAGTCTTTGCAGGGTGACACCCTGCAAAATTCACGTTTAGCTGGGAATATGGGCTCGTGGGTAACTGCACACCGGTTGAGGTCGCGATAATAAGAATGTGGGGATATCTCTCTGGAGAGCTTCGCTAGAACCCAATTTAAGACAATATAGCGATTTATGGATAAATCGGTCTATCCATACTATAATTGAGCCTATGTCATTAAAAGAGCAGCTGCAGGACGCACTTGAGCGCGCAGCTTTATACCGCAATGTTCTTGCCGACAAACTCGAGAAACTTGCTAATGCTCTGAGAGAACTGGCTACTGTCCGGACAGAGCTTGCTGCTGAGCGGACTCGCAACCGTGAACTTGAAGCACAACTTGCTGCTGAACGCACGCGCAATGGGGGACTGGAAGAGCAGCTTGCTGCAGAGGTTGAACGTAATGCCCGTGAGGCGCAGGCTCGAGATGAGGCCCACGCTCTGCAAGTTCAAGATCTCGAAAAAAGACTCCATCTCTCTTGGACGGAAGTATTCAATCGAAAAGGTTTTGATGAGCAGCTACAAGCCCTTACCCTTCCAGGGTGCATTATAGCGGTTGACCTCGATGAATTTAAAGCTGCCAATGACACTCATGGTCATGCTGCCGGTGACGTTGTGCTCCAAGTCGTTGCTAAAAGACTTAAGGAAATCCAAGTCGAAGGCACCGAATGCTTTGTCGGTCATATCGGCGGGGATGAGTTCATGATTGCAGTTAACGATAGGCGCAAACCTGATCAACGAATTGGTAAATCAAAACCTAAAGGAAATGTACATCTAAAAAAGCGCAAACCTGAGAACCGTCAACCTTTTATTGAATATGTTCGCAAGACATTCCAAGAGGAAGTCGGTCGTCTTTTGGAAGAGGGGATTTTGGTTCCTTCCCATGCGCCAGGTAGGAATGGAAAAGAAATCCTCCAAATAAAGGCCTCTATTGGCGTTGGATTCTTTAGTGGACCTGAGACTGTGGACCAGGCTAAGGGTGATGCGGATAAAGAATTGTATAAACAAAAATCTGGTCTTGGAGACTTTCAGAAGTGGTTCGATGGTCTGGACGACGATACTCAGCAATTCTTTATTGAGGAACTGGGGTATCGTGAAGATGAAAGCGTTCGGGGAGGGTACAGAATTGATCCTCCGGTTACCTCCGTGGGAGATATTATTTCCCTTAATCAATCCGGGGAATTGCTTGAAGATAGATTTAGCGATGTGACGACAAAGAATCCTTTGAACCAACGTGCTCTGGACTGGCTGTTTAGTACGAAACAACTCAACAATGCACGCGATCTTGCAAGAGATCTTGCATAAACAACAGCAAATCGAATGAAAAATGAGTAAGTGCGGATAGATTACACCGCATTTCCTCCAAGTAACTATCAAATCCTGCGACAATGTTCGTATGCAAATATTTGAACCGACAATTTCCACACAGACCATTCTTGATGAACTTGGTGACGTCACAATGGTCGATTATTTCTTTGAGACCGTTTCTCGCCATCCTGACCGTCTCGCCCTTCGAGCCAAGACGGCCGAAGATGGAAGTGATACCGACAAAGTCGGTGACTTCACAACTGAACCCGATGAAATCGGCAACTCGTGGCGCACATACACATGGGGTCAATACGGAGATGCTGCCGCTCGGTTCGCCAATGCACTTACAGGCTTAGGAGTGCAAGCTGACGATCGCGTCATGCTCCTTCTTCGCAACTGTCCTGCCTTTCATATATGCGATGTCGGAACAATGATTCATGGAGCTACTCCGGTTTCGATTTACCACTCTTCTTCACCAGATCAAATCAAATATCTGATTGATCATTCTGGTGCATCAGTTCTTGTTGCTGAACACCCTGCTTTTTGTGATCGTATTGCAGAGATTGCACATGATCTCGATTCATTGAAGCACCTTATTGTTGTGGAAGATCCTGCAACTCTTTCTGAGGCAACTCAAGAAGCGCTCAGTACAATAAGCGTTCATTACCTCAATGACTTAGTTGCCCATGCGACAGCTGGGTCTGCAAGTGAAGCACGTAACGACACAACGCCAGAAGATTACGCAACAATTATTTACACATCGGGGACAACCGGACCGCCCAAAGGCGTTGCGCTCACGCAAAGCAACATTGCGTTCACCGTTGACAGCCTCGTACGCCGAATTGCAATGGATCCCGACGGCTGGCGAGTGGTGAGCTATCTTCCTATGGCGCACATTGCTGAACGAATGGTTAGTCACTATTTAGGAATGCGTTACGGGTGGTCGTTGACGTGCTGTCCCGATGCCACTCTGGTATCTCAATATCTCGGGCCGACAAAACCAAATGCACTTTTTGCGGTACCACGTATTTGGGAAAAGGCATACGGAACAATTAATGCACTTGTCGATGG
>CALMUU010000252.1 GCA_937872965.1 uncultured Actinomycetes bacterium | reverse complement strand
GCCATGTGGCCGTCGAATCTGCTTTAGAAGTGGGCTACCGGCATTTTGATTCGGCGCAGATTTATGAGAACGAAAAGTTCTTGGGCGATAGTTTGCAAGATGCCTATTCCTCGGGAACTGGAATCACCCGAGAAGATTTATTCGTTACCACGAAACTCTGGAATGAGAACCAACTCTTTAATGACGTCATTCCTTCCTTCGATGAATCACTTGACAATTTGCAGATGGATTATGTCGATCTGTTTCTTGTTCACTTCCCTGTTACTGAAACACGTCGTCCTGCCTGGCACAAAATGGAAGAAATTTATGCGAGCGGGCGCGCTAAGGCAATCGGCGTCAGCAACTACACAATTAAACATCTCGAAGAATTGCTCAACGAATGCAATATCATTCCCGCAATCAATCAGATCGAGCTTCACGTGTACTTACAGCAACAAGAGTTGCGTGAGTACTGCACTCAAAACGGAATCGTCATTGAGGCATACTCTCCTCTTGCGCACGGAAATCAGATTGATAACCCCGTCTTAAGCGAAATCGCTCGACAATACGGAAAGACCAACGCGCAAGTGATGATCAAGTGGTGTGCACAGAATGGAATGATCGTTTTACCGAAGTCGGTGACACCTGAACGCATTGCGCAGAACATCGACGTGTTTGACTTTGAACTTTCACAAGATGATCTCGCAAAAATTGCGGGACTTGAAAAGAATTTCCGAACGTGTTGGGATCCAACAAACGTTGCTTAAAAATAAGACAAACGGCCTTTACGTCTCACGTTGAGGACTTAGAGGGCCTTGCTGTGCCCAAGCTGGGCGAATAGTGTGATCGATAGTGTTCACTACATCAGCGCCATCACGACCCTGCTGATATGTGCGAGGTGCTCCTAATGCTGAAAGTTCAGAAGCAGAATGGCGGCTGAGATCCCTCAAAGTAATCGATGGCCGTCGGTCAAAACCACCAACAAAAGCAGCTTTCCGACAAGAGCTTTTCACTCCCTCCCAATCGAGATCCCCCTTAGAAGGGCGTTCTATGAAAACAGAGTCTGTGTCCTTTGGTACGTAATGAGCTGGAAGTGCTGTCATGCTGTTAATTGGGTAGACAACTACTTGGGCATGTCCTGAAAGCAGCTTTGCCACAATATTCTCCAGTATTTTGAGGCGAAACGGCTCCGCAACAAGAATAACGCGAGGAACCTCAACCGCATGAAAAGCACCTGCGCTTCTTAGTTCATCATGTTTTCGCTTGATAACCGCTCCACGCCTACGCAATA
The DNA here is from genome assembly GCA_937872965.1 of uncultured Actinomycetes bacterium. Lineage (GTDB taxonomy): Bacteria > Actinomycetota > Acidimicrobiia > IMCC26256 > JAGPDB01 > JAGPDB01. Next base: position 6,552 of record CALMUU010000252.1, on the reverse strand, counting down.
CACGTTCAAATTCTTGTCCATTTCGTGCTATAGCTCTTGGCGCAACTGTCATGAGAAGAAATCCTAGAGCAAACAAGCAAAAGAACACAAAAGCCATGAGTTCCAGTTTCCCAAGGGAACAAAAAACCCTAACTGGCGTGACCTAGGGGGTGCACAGCTAGAATAGGAAACTCTTTTATAAAGCCGTTGGAGGAAAATAATGAGTGGTGTATGCCAAGTCACGGGAAAGCGCCCTACTACAGGGAAAAACGTGTCTCACTCCCACATCCGTACGAACCGATGGTTTCGTCCAAATATTCAGTCCAAGCGATTCTTCGTGCCGAGCGAAAACCGCTTCGTGAAGCTGCGCGTCAGCACCAAGGGCATCAAGATCATTAACAAGCGTGGTATCGAGAGCGTTCTCGCCGAAATGCGCGCCCGTGGAGAAAAGTTCTAGTCATGGCAAAAAACGAAAAAAGAATCCTCGTCAAACTGCGCTCTACTGAGGGCTCAGGTTTCACTTATTACACCAAGAAGAACAAGAACAATTCTCGCGAGCGTATCGAACTCAAGAAGTACGATCCCAAGCTTCGCAAGCATGTGATGTTCAAAGAGGAAAAGTAACTCTTCTTCACGACCAGCTCTCAAGGCCCGCAGAAATGCGGGCTTTTTTGTGCCCTCGATTGCGAAAATATATGGAATTGCTACACAACCACAAAGCGGGCATAATGGTTATCCGCCACGGATGGAGACCCAAGCATGACCAGCAGACGCACAAATGCTTTAGACGCGAGACGCACAAATTATTTAGATGCTTTGGGCGCGATCATCAATCCCCCTAAGCGAAATGGCAGAAGTACCGGCGGGACTCTCCAACCGCCTGCCCAAAGATTTTGGCATCTTGTTCGTACATATCGAGCGATTGCAGCCGCATCCCAGAAAACGTTTGATGTTGCTGCAACGTTAGCTGGAAGACATGGAGACTCGTCAGACTATGTCCTCAATGGTGTTATCTTCTTAGCCCGGGAACACCCCGAGAAAGCAACCTACAACAGAAGTTTTGGAAACGCGCTCAATGCATTAATGCCAAATAACCATGACGAGATCTTTTTGCTCCTTAAAGAACTCGCAGAAATCGACAAAAACGCTGCCAATATTGCAGCAAACACTTCCATGGGCCCAGTTTTCAGATCGCTTATTAGACACGGCGATGCACAAAAAGTAGAAGAACTATTCATCGATATCGTCGTGCGCAATTTGAGTTTGGCGATGAAAAATCCACAAACACCCTGGGTAATAGAATCGTTGGCAAACCAAGGGTTACTGTCAGGAGCATACGCGATTTTTGGAGGAATTGACTACCGATACTTGGAAACACTGATTGTGGAAAATAATCATTGGCAAAAAGCAGTTGTCGCAGTAGGTAGATCATTAGGCTTAAAGACTGCTGGTAAGCAAGCCGTCAGAGACTTAGCGGATCTCTTTAGCGATGTGGGTAATGCCCTTAAAGAACAAGGCCCTATTGAGTCCCCAGTAACTCAAAGATAGTTGTAGTACGTAGCCCATCGTTTGGACAGTTGTGTTGGATGGACAAGCCGAGTCATCAATCTATAGCATGACATCATGACAAAACCACGTATTGCTGTTCTCGGTCTTGGAATTATGGGGCATGGGATTGCCGATAACTTTGTGGAAAACGGATACGACGTCACTGTGTGGAACCGTTCTCCTGAGAAAACTCGTGACCTTGCCGACAAGGGCGCGGGCGTTACCGACACTCCCGCAAAAGCTACTCAAAGTGCTGACATTATCTTCGAAGTAACCGCTGGCGATGATTCGTCACGGAATGTTTTTTGTGATGAACACGATGGCATCTTTTCTGTTGCAACTGCTGAACAAACTTTGATCACGTGTGCCACGCTTACGATTGCGTGGACGCTAGAACTCGCCGCTATGTGCGCCGACAAGAACATCACATTCTTTGACATGCCCATGACAGGTTCTCGCACAGGTGCAGAATCAGGAAACCTCACATTGCTCACCGGCGGAGATGAAGACAAGCTCAACGAGCTTCGCCCCACCCTTGAAGCTATTGCAGGTGATGTTCAATACTTTGGTGAAGCCGGGAATGGCATGAAGTTCAAGCTGGTCTTGAATGCCATTCAGGCTGCTCACGTGATCGCATTTGGCGATGCAATACGTCAAGCTAACGCGGTCGGGTTGGATACCAATGCAACAGGAGAATTGCTTGGCGTTAAACCCGGAGGTGTTCCGACCGCTCAAGCATCGAACAGCTTCATTAACCCTCCCGAACAAACGAATTTTTCCGTGAACTGGATCTTGAAAGACTTAAAGTACGCTCGCGAAATGCTGGCCGAAACTAATTTCAAAGCGCCCATTAGCCCAACGATTCTTGAACACTGCATCGATGTTTATCAAAAAGCAGCCGACGCCGGCCTAGGCGACAAAGACTGGACCATCGTCAACGCTTAAAAGTCCTCATCCAAATCGACTTCCCCATCAATCGAAGTTTGGTACGCGCTCACGCGACGTTCAAAGAAGTTCGAGAGTTCTTGAACGTCTTGAAGGTTCATGAATTCGAATGGGTTCTTGACGTTGTACTTGGCTGGCATGCCGAGCATTGCGAAACGACGATCAGCCACATATTCGAGGTATTGGCGCATTTCGGTAAGAGGCAATCCGGGGATACCGTTTTGAAGAACGTCTTCCGCGAAGTAGTACTCGCAGTCGATTGCTTCTTCAATCATTTCTTCAACTTGGGTGCGCATATCATCATCGAACAACGTGGGCTCTTCTTCGCGAACTGTTGCAATAACAGCCAGCGCGAATTCCATGTGACAGCTTTCGTCACGGAATACCCAGTTGGTACCTGATGCTAAACCGTTGAGCATTCCTTTGGAACGAAGGAAGTACACGTAAGCAAACGCAGCAAAGAAGAACAAGCCTTCGATACAGGTTGCAAAACAAATGAGGTTCAACAAGAACTTACGACGATCAGCCGCGGTTTCGAGCTTGTCGAGTTCATTGATAGAACCAATCCATTTGAAACAGAAATCAGCTTTGCGCTTGATCGAAGGGATCGTCTCGACTGCTTTGAACATTTCGTTGCGTTCTGCGTGGTCGGGAATGTAAGTATCGAGCAACGTCAGGTAGAACTGCACATGCAATGCTTCTTCATAAAGTTGACGCGACAGATACAAACGCGCTTCTGGCGAGTTGATGTGCTGGTACAAGTTCAATACAAGGTTGTTCGACACGATCGAGTCACCCGTTGCAAAGAATGCAACGATGCGCTTGACCAAATGATTTTCAGCAGGCGAAAGCTTGCCTGAAAGATCAGAAATGTCGGAAGAGAAATCGACTTCTTCTACGGTCCAAGTGTTGCGGATCGCAGCGCGGTACATTTCGTAAAACTCCGGGTAGCGCATAGGGCGCAGAGTTAAGTTGAAACCAGGGTCAAGAATGTGACGTTCGTGTTCTAACCCTGGGAGTGTTAATTCTGTATCTTCATCCGTTGCTGTTTCTGAAAAGAGGTTTTCTGAGGCTGCTGACGTCGTGTCGGCGGTTGATGTCATTGGCAGGCCTCGCAACTTTCTGGGTTTTCTAGTGAACAAGCAATTTTCTCTGCAAGAGAAAGATCGACTGTTTCATCGGGTGTCGCCACTGCTGCAACGTCTCCGCTTGTTGTTGATTGGCGGATACGTGTCGCTGGACGAGAACGTAGATAATACGTTGTTTTCAAGCCTTTTTGCCACGCGTACATGTACATCGAGGAAAGTTTCCCAATCGTGGGTGTTTCCATGAACAAGTTCAACGATTGACTTTGGTCGATAAACGCACCACGATCTGCTGCCATGTCTACCAACGAACGCATAGGGATTTCCCAGACGGTACGGTAGATCTCGCGAAGTTCGGCAGGAATCTCTTCAATATCTTGGATTGAACCTTCGGCAGTTTTGATCTTGTCGCGAATCGCTTCGGTCCAAAGTCCGCGAGCTTGAAGGTCACGCACCAAGTACATGTTGATTTGAAGGAATTCACCCGAGAGAGTTTCTCGTTTAAACAAGTTCGAAATCTGAGGCTCGATGCATTCATAACAACCTGCAATAGATGCAATGGTGGCTGTTGGTGCAATCGCAATAATTAATGAGTTACGTAAACCTGAAGACATCATGCGTTCACGAAGATCTTCAAAACGCTGTGGATCTTGCGGAGTTGCATCTTCCCAGAGATCGAACTGGAACTTACCTTGCGCTGCACGTGTTTCACTAAACGCAGCGTGTGCACCAAACTCTTCAGCAAGTTCAATAGAACGCACCAAAGCGTTGTAGTAAATCTCTTCTGAGATCCGCGCTGAGATCTGCTTTGCTTCTTCAGAATCAAACGGAATTTGGAGTTGGAAGAACACGTCTTGAAGACCCATCATTCCAAGACCCACCGGGCGCCAGCGAGCGTTACTTGCTTGAGCTGTTTCTGTTGGGTACCAGTTGCGGTCGATCACGCGGTCAAGGAAGGTGACGGCTGTGCGGACAACTTCACCAATGCGGTCGTATGCAACTGCCAGACCATCAGGACCATTGTCAACAAACTTGGAAAGGTTGATTGAACCAAGGTTGCACACTGCAGTTTCGGCGTCACTGGTGACCTCCAAAATCTCGGTGCACAAGTTCGACAAGTGAATGACATTGCCTTCGCCACCTGTTTGGTTCGACTTCTTGTTTGAAGCATCTTTGAACGTCATCCACCCATTACCGGTTTGAGCGAGCACGCGCATCATGCGGCCATAGAGTTCACGAGCAGGAAGTTGCTTGACGGCAAGGCCTTCTGCTTCTGCTTTTTCATATGCAGCATCGAATTCATCACCAAAGAGATCAACCAATTGAGGAGTGTCCTTCGGATCGAACAATGACCATGTGGCATCGGCTTCTACGCGGCGCATAAAGAGGTCAGGTACCCAGTTCGCGAGGTTGAGGTTGTGTGTTCGACGAGCTTCGTCACCGGTGTTGTCACGAAGTTCAAGAAATTCTTCGATATCTCCATGCCATGTTTCCAAGTACACACAAGCGGCACCCTTACGGCGCCCACCTTGATTGACGGCCATAACAGAAGAGTCAAGAGTCTTGAGCCAAGGAACGATTCCATTGCTTAAACCATTTGTACCCTTAATAAGTGATCCGCGAGCACGAATACGGGTGTAAGCAAGGCCAATACCGCCAGCGTGCTTGGAAAGACGCGCGACATCTTTGTACTTGTCGTAAATCGAGTCAAGAGAGTCGAGGGGTGAATCGAGCAGGTAGCACGATGACATTTGAGTGTGCATCGTCCCCGCATTGAACAATGTTGGAGAGCTGGGCAAGTAAGCGAGTGAAGAAATCAGGTTGTAAAAGTCGATGGCTTCGCGAACGTTTTCTGAAAGACCACATGCAACACGCAAGAAGAAGTATTGAGGAGTTTCAACAACTTTTCGTGTTTCTGGATGACGCAACAAGTAACGGTCAGCTGTTGTACGCAAACCGAAGTATTCAAACAACCATGTTCGAGAAGGTTCAATTGCGTCGTCGAGTTTGCGGGCATTTGCGTTTACGAAAGCGAAGAGTTCATCGTTGACGAGACCGTGTTGATGTTGGTGAGCAACCGATTGACTAAAACTGTGGATACCTTGGTTTCGAACTTCTTTATCAACAAAGGTAGAGAGGAGGCGTGCGGAAAGTTTGGAGTATTCGGGTTCATCAACAACTAAAGCTGCTGCTGTTTGAATAGATAAACGGTCGAGTTCTTCGGTGGTCGCGCCGTCGTGCAATCCAGCAATAGTGCGCATTGCGACACGAAGTGCCTCTACTCGCTCTAGGCCTACGGCACACCTGGCAATAGCGCGCACAATCTTGTTTACATCGCAAGGTTCATAGGAACCGTTACGTTTTTTGATGCGCATTCCCGTTGCTGTCGGGTCCTTTGGCGCTGCATTTCCTTGCGATTGCATCAGGGGTGAACCTGTGTTCGCGTCGCTCGAATCAAATCTGTCGACTTCTTGTGTGACCTCGGTTAGGGCCATGTTGCCTTCTCCCCATCTGAACGATATCTCGTTCTCCATCTAACTGCCATTGTCCTAACAGCGTGTCTGCATTTTTTATGCCACGAACTACAAAACAATTCGCAACATGAAAACGCTTTCACGTTGTCGGGTTCCGCCCCAGCCAAATTCGGATCTGTGTCACCCTCGAAAAGACACAAGTCTGATTCTGACTTCTACATCAAGCGAGTGCATCAAAAACACTCACTCGGTTCAAAAATAATCTCGTGCTCGCCAGTAATGAGTGTTTTCACGAACTAAGTCCGTGAGGCGTAAACCTTGGTGCTGTCGTTCGATGTAGCTAATGATCGTATTGCTAATTCGGCCAACTTTCAAGTCATAGGAGACACTATTCGATCTGCCAGGACGTTTAGATTTTCACAAGATTTTCGGTAACTTAGCGACTGGCTCCGAAGAGCTCTGACTTGCATGATAAGAAAATATCCACCACTTATTTAAGAAGAGGTGCTACGTCATTCTGA
>CALMUU010000251.1 GCA_937872965.1 uncultured Actinomycetes bacterium | reverse complement strand
TGTAGATTCTGTCGCTGCTCCTGCTAGCGAGGCAATGTTTATAGTGCCTGTCGTCGCATAAACCAGCGCTATTCCTATAACGAGGATTGCAGAAGTTAATAAGTTGACGCTTACGTAGAGTCGGGGTGACTCTAGCTTCTTAAGTCCTTTGCGCATGATAAACAGTCCACAAGAGGGAAGAAACATCAGCTCGATAAAGACGAACAAGTTAAAGAGGTCGGCAGTTAAGAGCGCGCCGGCAACCCCCGCAGAAAGAATAAGCACAAGCGGAGCAAAATATCTTTCCTCAGCGTCTTTGCTTGCGATCGAGAAGTAATTGCATGCGAGTATCAAGAGTGATGTGGTGCATAACATCAGAGCCGTAAAGGTGTCACTTACGAAGGGGATTGCGATACCTGCAGGCCATCCACCAATTTGTTCCGCGATTACAGGAGTTGATCGGTGCTCATTTAAAAGAAGCACGCTGTATATCAGAGAAAAGCTTGGTACGAGAAGTATGAGAGCTCGACTTAGAAAAGTTATGCCGGGAAATATGATCAATACAGCTGCACTCAGCAGCGGTATCGCAACGAATAGTGGGAGCAGAGAAGCCATTAACTGACCTTCTTTTCATTAGTCTGAGCATCTTGTGGGCTAGAAGAGATGTCATTTGTGTCGTCATTTGGTGAGATTGCTGCAAGCGTAAGGAGAAAAACTGTAATAGCGAACGAGATAACAATTGCGGTCAGGACGAATGATTGCGGGAGAGGATCTGCTGCATCGCTAACTTCTGTTCGTCGTAGCAAGGGTTCGCTTCTATTAAAAGTTCCTCCCGTTGTGATGAGTAGCAGATTAATAGCATTGCTTAAAAGTACAAAACCAAAAGCGATTCTGACCATACCTCGCTGCAAAATTAAATACGTTGCTCCTCCTGCGAGAAGTCCGATAGTTATTGCGATAATCATGGCAATACCTCCGCAGGTTCGATCGGACCTGAAAGTTCTTCAATTTCGCCGGGGTGAATGATCCGACTCAATTGGTCATGAGGGGAGTCCATGCTCAAGCGGTTAATAGCGGCCAAAATAACTCCAAGAACAGCTAGGTAAACGCCCGTATCAAAAAGCATTGATGTAGTGAGATGGATTTTATAACTGACGAGTTCGAATTCGAGGTGTAGTGGTCGCAAGAAAATGTTATTGACGTATCCGCTAAGGGCACTGAGTATTGAAAGAGCCATTCCGCCGCCGATAAAAAGATACGGAAGCCATTTTGCGTGAATGAAGTTCCTGTGTGTGGTTCCAAGGTAAACAAGGGCGATTCCTACACAGGTAACAAGCCCGGCGATGAAGCCGCCTCCTGGTTCATTGTGGCCTCTGAGCATAAGGTAAATCGACATGATAACTACTAAAGGAATAAGTGCGCGCGTCACCACGTGAACAGGGATGTTGTTATCTGCAAATGAATCTGCCGCAGTGGGAGCATGTTTTACATGCGACCGGCGTTCGCCTTGCAGAACACGTGCCGAGATAAGAAGCGCCATAATCGCAAGCCCTGCCGTTGCCAAGACGGTGAGCTCTACGAGGGTATCAAGTGCACGGAAGTCCACGATAATGGTGTTGACAACATTGGTGCCACCCGTTTCCTTTTTGGAATTGTTTAAATAGTATTCACTCGTATCGGAAAGTGGCCGACGCCCGGTGTAAACATATGCGGTTACGGCGGCCAACGCTCCAACTCCAATTGCCATTGCGCCAGCAAAATATTTTCGCCTGGTATTCGTATGGTGAAACTTTTTAGGCAACCGTCGAAGTGAAAACATCATAAATATCACAGTGAGTAATTCGATCAGAAGTTGCGTGAGTCCAACATCGGGTGCGCCAAGTGTGAAGAAGAACAAGGTAATGATCAGGCCGATTGTTCCAAGGAGAACGACGCCTGCGAGTCGCGATTTGGCAATCATCAAACCGCCGAGGGGAATCGTGATGAGAGCTAAGAGAAACCAGTCACTTGCTCGTGTGGAGTTTTTGATCACCGGGTCGAGCTGGGGTTGTGCAACGGCGACGACAACACCGAGCGTCATGAGAAGGATGAATGGTATTGCGAGGTGGCGAGGCGGCGAGTCGACGCTTGTAATGTTACGGACGCGTACCCCTGTAGAAAGAAGAACTGAACGCACGCACTCGAGGGCTCTGACTCCGTTGCCAGGGAAGAGCGGTCTGTCGATTGCAGCGGAAACTCTTTGTCGTTGAAGAACGAGTGCTGAGCCGACTGCGAATACGATCAATGTGAGGAGGAGTTCTCGAGTAAGTCCGTGCCAGAGCATTAGGTGTGGATCGAAATTGATGTCCAGTGCTGCGGTTGTAGATGTTTGGACAACGGAATTCAAGCTTGCAGGAAAAAGTCCTAAGGCAACTCCCAGTAAGGCTGTTATGCCTGGGGCAATGAGTAGGGTTGAATATTTTTTCGTCGCGCGGGCCTGATTTCCTGTGTACAGACTCATGACAATTTTTCCGCAATATGCAAATGTCAGTATTGAACCGAGAACAACTCCTGCTGTGCAGGCAATAGGGACCCAACTGGGGCCTTGTGTGTCGGACATTGCTTTGAGAATATATTCTTTCGATGCGAAACCGAGTAGCGGGGCAACCCCTGCCATTGACAGCGCTGCAAGTGTAACTGTAATTCCGGTGAGTGGCATCGTGCGGCCGAGTCCACCCAACTCTGAGAGTTTGCGTGTGCCTGTTTGTTTGTCGATAACACCTGCAGACATAAAGAGTGAAGACTTAAACAGTGCGTGAGAAATAATGTGAAGTCCAGCGGCCGCAAGTGCGTATTTTGTTCCGACTCCGATTGCAGCCACCAATAATCCGAGCTGACTAACAGTTGAGTACGCAAGAAGTTCTTTGAGGTCGTCTCGTTGTAAGGCAAAAATTGCTCCCATGACCATCGTTGTTAAACCAACGCTGATAAGAACGATGTTCCATGTTGGCGTAGAAGCAAAAACAGGAGAAAAACGCATGAGCAGAAAGATTCCTGCTTTGACCATCGCAGCAGCATGAAGGTATGCGCTGACAGGCATGATTGCCGCCATTGCATCGGGGAGCCACGCGTGAAAAGGAAACTGTGCTGATTTGGTGAATGCGGCGGTCATGATGAGAATGGCGATGGTGGTTGCAAAGGTCGTGTCTGTTTTCCACACTGGGCTTTCGAGAATTTCGCTTATGCTGCTTGTTCCCGTTTTGACAACCATTGCAGCTGATGCGCTGAGCAGGCACAATCCTCCTGATGCAGTAAGCAATAGAGTGCGAAGTGACGGCTGGTATCCAATGTGTCCTGAGCGTGAGATGAGGAAAAAAGAACACAGGGTAGTGAATTCCCAGAATACGAACAGGATGATCACATCGTTTGCAAGAACTAAACCAAGCATTGAGATGGCGAAAATAGTGATGAGGGCATAGAAGCTTGTGTTGTTTTTCTTGGGTAGATATACAGCGGAATATGCCAGGACAAGTGCGCCAATGCCAAGCACGAGAGAACCAAAGAGGATTCCCAGCCCATCGAGTTTCAGAGCGAAGTTAATATCGAGTTGGTCGATCCATACTCGGGAGTATTCAACGTATTCGGTTTGGTCTAATACGCCTGAGCTGTGTGCCCAAAAGGCGGCCAAGGTACCCGCGAATAGCGCGGCGTATAGCCATCCGGCGTTGCGCCCCATGAGTTTGTTGGCGAGGGGTGTGGTTGCTGCTGCAATAGAGAGAATGCACAGACATGTGACAAGGATCAGTGAGAGACCTTTAGAACCTTAAGTTCCAGGTCAGAGGGTGGAGAATAAGCAAGAGAAGTGGTTGCAT
>CALMUU010000250.1 GCA_937872965.1 uncultured Actinomycetes bacterium | reverse complement strand
GCATGATAAGAAAATATCCACCACTTATTTAAGAAGAGGTGCTACGTCATTCTGAACTCTGCCTGTCATTCTGAGTGAAACGAAGAATCTTCGCGCAGCGATCAGTCACATCCTTCGCGAGTCGTAAGCCCAATGCAAAAGCGCCTGGCGTTGACGAGGACGACACAATTCGTTTCCGCGATCACAGTTCTTTTCTATTTGTTTTACATGACGTTTCATGTTTTTCCAGCGTTTAATTTGTCGCGTGTCTTCGCTTGGTATGCGTCGACCCATAAAGTACCGGCAATACCAGAGGAACCACCCTTTGGGATCTTCTGGATATATCCAACCCTTCTGTTGCCACACGCTCAAAGGCTGACTTGCGTTCACGCCAAAATAGTTCAGATCTTTTCTTGCTTTGCCGGGTGAAAAAGTTACGTTTTTAAACCATAGGCGAGGAAACTCATTAGGTGTTTCGATGAAGTAATTCCCGCCAAAAATACCGAGCGAAAGCATTTCTTCAGGCGTGAGATCCGGAGCAAACTCTGTGTCGAAACCCTTTCCCATTTTTGCTGACAATTCGTAGGTGTATCCGGTTTGATATTCCTCGTTAACAACGATGGTTTTGTTGGTCGAAGAGCCGGACATAACCCAAGCATAGCTATTCACATTAAAGATGTTGGATGCGGGAAACATGAAGGAGATACTTGACCGTGCTACCCTTTTGCGATGGCAGCGAACTTTCAAATAGACGGAAGAAACATCCAGATTCAAAAATCACCTATGACGGGAAGTGTGAAGATATTTGTTGATGGTCAAGAAATTGATCTTCAAAATGCGTGGAATCCAGCCACCTCTTTCCAGATGAAAGCAAAGAAGCAATACGACTTAGTTATCTTGGGTCATAATGTCACGATTCAACGAGATAAGCCTTTACTCTTTGGCTACTACCGACCATGGAAATTCCACGTATGGGTCGACGGCGAATTTTTACAAACTGTTACTGATTAAGTAATTCGTACATCCGAAGGCTTAGTTATTAAGTCCATGGAATGAAGATGTATATTTCAGAGATTCAGGCCCGAGAAACTCCAAGATAGCTTCATTACTTACGTTCAATGCTTCTAAAAATCCAGTACACCATATAGTTGCGAGATTGTCTTGCTCATCGGCGGGTTCTTTCGTAGTGATCGCCTTTTCTACCACATGAAAAAAATTTGTTCTCTCATCTGTTGTGAGATCATCCCAGCAATCTTCTATTCCGTGGGCATAAGCGGCGCATCTTAAAATATTTAATTCTTCATCGTCAACGAACCACTCGTCCTTACTTGAGATGACATACTCGCTTAATGTTTGGCTGGCAGCATCTGCGTCTTCGAAAAATCTTTTAACTTCAGCTTTCGACATCCGAATAGCCTATCAAAGCGAGATTAGGTTCTCTCCACCATTTCTGATTGAAATCGTTTGAGGAGTGGATACGTCATGTAAATCAACTGAGTGCACTCATGATGTTACAATAATTTGATTATGTTCGTATGTCCGGTGTGTTATGAAGAATATGAAGAGTACCCGTATCAAGAAATCTGTTTATGCGGAATTCAATTTGGTTATGAAGACCATGCTGGTGGTGATAGCGCGAAGCGTAAGGTGCTTTATGGCAAATTTAGAGACTTTTACGTTGCTAACAATGAGCAAAGACTTACAAAAGATCAAATTTCAGATGTCATAAAAAGTGTTAAGTAGTAATGCGTACACCCAAGCAGATTTGAAAGAGAGATCCTTCGCAAGCTCAGGACGACTAAGCGGTTGTCTTGTCGGCAGGAGACCTTTTTCTTTTTTCGGTCTTTGTGGTCATCTGATCAACCATCACGTTTTAGAACGTAATACGTTGCTTTTCCTACGCCCACCGGCATGATTAAACCCATAACAACGAGTTTCTTGAAGTCGCCTATTCTCGTTGGCCTAGCTCGGTCTGTTAATTGCGCATACTCTTTAGCTGAAATTGATCCATTTTCTTTTATGTACTCCAGAATCAGTTTGTGGTGGGGTTCAAGTCTTTCCTGATTGCGTGATTGCGGCAGTTGAGCTTTGACTCTGTTGAGTTCATCAATTATCCCATCGGTAAAATATTCCAGCCAATCCGTAAAGTCAATATCTCCTTTAATCTCATAGTAATTTCCAAATACTCCCACTTGCTCAAAATATCGCGTGACATTATTGTTGTAATAGTTCTCAAAACTGAAGAGGGGAAAAGTATTAATACCCAATTTTGCTAATAGTGTTTTTGTGACAAGTCTTGTTGTTCTTCCATTCCCATCCATGAAAGGATGGATAACGACAGATTGCTTATGAAAAAGCCCCGCAATAATGAGAGGATCGATCACGTTTTGTTGTGCGTCAATAAAGTCAACGAGATCAGACATGAGGGGATTTACATCTTTTGCATCGGGAGGCAAATAGATGGTCTGTTTTTTTACCGGATCGTTTACAAACACAGGATCTGATCTGTACGAACCCATATAAGCTGAAGGCATCAAACCATCAATGACGATACTGTGAATGTGGGTAATAAACTCATGCGAGATTGTGATGTTTTCATTTGCTCCAATTTTCTCATCGAGCATGACGAGCGCATTGTTATAGTTCACAACTTCACGTTCGGTATCTCTGAGCCGTTCCGGTTGTGACTTGATGATTTTTTTCACATCAGTAAGGGGCAAAGTGTTACCTTCGATATGGGTAGAAGAAAAAGCCGAGAGTGCCCGTGCATCACGTTCCATATTCATCAATACAGTGCCCGAAAATGCACTCGCGTTAAATTCTCCAATAAGCTCTCCCACTTTGCGCATATTGCTTGCAAGGCTGTTGGTAATGCGATATTGAGGACTAAACATAGTCGTATTATAGTCGCAAAATAGTCGCAAATCTAGGGCGTATACATTCCATGGCACAACTCGTGTTGGCCGAACTCAAGGAGAAACAGCAGTTTTCTTCGGCGACCGCTTGAAGGACAACTTTTTCTTATTTCTATCCTGATTATCTTCAGCATCTCGCAATGCTTTTTCGCGTGAGCCTCGCGGGAAGTCGAACTCTGCCGCCAAAGCTTTTGCTCCACCCACACAGGGAACGGCAAGCATTGCACCCAACACTCCCCCGGCAGCAACACCAATAAGTGCTGCAACCATGGTTACAGGTGGAGAAATTTTTACTGTTTTACCAATCACAATGGGTTGAATGATGTGGTTTTCGATCTGCTGATACACAATGAACACCACGAGACAAATGATACCGACCGTCGGCGACACGGTGAAACCGAAAACAACAAAAGGGAATCCTCCAAGGAAACCGCCAACTTGAGGAATCAAGTTCGTACCTACAATCCACAATCCCAGCAGCGGAGCAAGAGGAACACCCAGAATCAAAGCAGAAGTTCCAATAACTAATCCAGCAAGGGACGCGACCAATATCGAGCCTGCCATATATTTGCCAATCACTCGATATGTTGCGCGCGCTATTCGATCTGCAGTATCTCGTTGTTCAGGTCGGATAAGTCGACGGATATTGCGCACCAATCGTGGCCCATCAAGAAGCAACGCAATGAACATAAGGATAAAGAGAAAACCTATATAAGCGCCGTTAACTACCGAACGGAGAATGTCGCCGAGCGGAGAATTGCTTGCACTGAGTCTCTCAGGAAGTTCTTCCAACGTGTTCTTAATTTTCTCTTGTGTTTGTTCGCTGCCCAGCTGCTCGCCAACGATGGGAAGCTTCCCGAGATCTCTTACTGTCTCGGGAATATCTTTTGCAAAGTTCTGCACTTGATCAACAACTTTGGGAGCTATGAAATATCCTGCCAGCAAAACAACAATCAAAAAAGTACCCAACACAATCGACACGGCGCTGTAACGCCCCATGCGTCGCACCGGTTCGGAATCATCCGAAGTCGTCACTCCCCTAAATCGACCAAACGAAAGATATTGCACTTTGCGAACAACTGGGTCGAGCGCAAGGGCAAAGAGCAATGCAATCACCAGAGCGGTCATTGTCTGGGCAATATTGGTGAAGAGCATGTAGGCAAGGCCGCAAAAGACAATCCCGGCCACAATCATTGGCAGGCTACGCGGATCCACATCAATGGTGCTGTGTGCCAGTTCTATCCCAATATCGTCAAGGTCAAGATCATCTTCGCTGCTCCCAGCTTCCGGGGATTCATTTTTTTTCGTCGCCACCCGAGTAGGTTACTTAATCGTGACA
>CALMUU010000249.1 GCA_937872965.1 uncultured Actinomycetes bacterium | reverse complement strand
TGAACGACAAAAAGAACTACAATAATGTGAGATCATTCTTTCACATTAAGGAAGTTGTGTTCGACGAGAAGACGCGACAGAAATTGCTTTACAAACATGGTGTTGAGCCATGGCAAGTAAAAGAGTTGGCAATAAATGCAAGTGAACTTTTTTGGGAAGAATCTAAAGAGCACGGTATGCGCTTTATTGCGACTGCGGAAACAGAACAAGGGCAAGAAATATACATTGCTCTTCAACTGCTCGATGCGAGGAAGGGCCGATGGAAATGCATTACAGCATTTTATGAAGAAAGGTGAGGAAAATGGACAATGAATCCGATAGTGAAAATTTCGTATGGACTGAAGAAGATGAGAAGGAAGAGCAAGAGATTATACGTCGTGCAGAGGAGGCTGTTAAACGTGGGAAGCGTGTTCGCGTCAAGGTAGATCTAGGGAACTCCGCTGTCCTCTCTGTCCGGTTACCACATCAGTTACTCAAAGATTTGGAAATCACAGCTCACGCGCACGACTTAGCTCCCGCGACATTTGCACGTCGAGCAATCGAAGAAAGTGTTGCTTTGTCCGCATCCGGCATCGAGAGCGCAACCCACCGGTTATCCGTTATGGCGCGTCTCATCCCTCTTATCGAAAAGGATCTCGAGACAATTAAGAAGATCCCGCAAGAGTAACTCCCCCTGTTTATCCGCGATCTTCGCGACGGATAAGGAAGTTCCAGCGACACTTGGTGCAGACTTCCACCAAATAGCGGTGATAGGCCTTGCCAGATTTATCAGCATCTTCGAGTTGATTCTGATCGGTCACAGGACGGCCATTGGTTTTGCGTAGACCATCGCCATAGAGATAGTTGACTTCTTTCAAGGGTGATCGAACATCTTCGTCGGCACAGATAGGGCAGTCTCTGTTGGTGTCATTGCCGTAGTTTGTGGCTACTCGCATAAGTTCAGGGTGAGCATCACAGAGATCAAGACGAGTCAGAATCCCTCGACGAAAATCCCGCAAAACACGACGTCGGGCCAAAATATAGTCCACGTGGGGCAGGTTTTGCGATTGTGAACCGGGGGACCCAACCGATCCGCCAGAGCCTGGGGGCGTGGCTGTCATGACTGCAGTGTAACCGAAAAATGTGAAAACACAACCAATAAAGAGGCTGCGAAGCACACTGAGGTCCACCCTTGCAAAAGAGACAAAAAGGCCGATGAGGTCCGTCCTCACGTGAGGACGGACCTCCCGGTGTAGGTAGGCCAGTCCTTAGGCTTGAACTGATTACGTGCAAGCGATATATCGTTGCGATATACTGGCAAGCTTATGTTGGCGCTCTCCATTCTCGGTCTTCTCATGGGCGACCCTCTGCATGGATATGAAATCCGCAAACAACTGGGCGAGCTTTTGGGAATCTCAGGTGTCATCTCTTATGGAAGTTTGTACCCCACGCTGGCCAAACTTCACCGGCAAGGTCTCATCGATACTCAGCTCGGCGACTTACCTCCTCGAACGACTTCTCCCTCGCCCGCGCGAACGAATGTATTTTCGACGGGTTCTCTCTCGGGAGACATTGCATACGGAACCCGATTACCTTTTGCCCGCTCGGCTGCCTTGCTTAGTTCGCACAAAAAGAAGAAGGTCTACACCATCACAGAGAAAGGAATGCAGGCCTTCAAAGAAAAACTCCTTTCCTCTTACGTCGATCACGCCGACGACGATCGGGCATTTGTTGCTCACCTCGCCTTTCTTCATTTTGTTACCGATGACGAAACAGCAATCTTTTTATCAAACCGAACATCTGCTCTCAACGATCGTCTTTCACATATCCCCGCCTCAGATCATCATGCCCTCAAGCTCTGGCATGAAGTCGAGCGCGAATACATTGAAAAACAAATCGCATTCCTCCATGCCATGGAGCAAGACATTTCGCCAACCCCTCTCACCCCTTAAGGAGAATAATGAAAGATAATAAAGAAATACGAGTAGCAATTGCCGGCGTAGGAAACTGTGCCAGCAGCCTTCTTCAAGGTATTGAATACTACAAAGACGCTACTCCCGGAGAAACAGTTCCTGGTCTGATGCATGTTGAGATGGGTGGATACCACGTCCGCGACGTCAACGTTGTGTGTGCCTTTGATGTGGACATCACCAAAGTTGGTCAGGACCTTGCAAAAGCTATTCACGCAGGTCAAAACAACACGATCACCTTTGCGCAGGTCCCTGACACGGGCGTGTTGGTACAACGCGGACCTACCCTTGATGGTTGGGGTAAATATTACAAGGAAACTTGTGAAGAATCACCGGCAGAAGCTGTTGATGTTGCACAAGCCATGAAAGATGCCAACGTCGATGTCATGGTCAGCTACCTGCCTGTTGGTTCTGAACAAGCACAACGTTTCTACGCACAAGCATGCATCGATGCAGGTGTAGGTTTTGTCAACGCAATTCCTGTGTTCATTTCGAGCGATCCTGAATTCGCGAAGAAATTCACCGATGCAAAACTTCCTATCGTCGGTGACGACATTAAGAGTCAGGTGGGTGCAACAATCGTTCACCGTATCCTTGCTCGTTTGATGGAAGACCGTGGAATGATCTTGGACCGTACCTACCAACTGAACGTTGGTGGAAATATGGACTTTAAGAACATGCTCGAGCGTGACCGTTTGGAATCGAAAAAGATCTCTAAGACACAAGCTGTGACATCACAGCTGGAAAATGGAATCGAAGCCGGTAATGTTCACATTGGTCCGAGCGATCATGTTGGTTGGCTCGAAGACCGCAAGTGGGCATACATTCGTCTCGAAGGCCGTAACTTCGGTGATGTTCCTTTGAACATCGAACTTAAGCTTGAAGTTTGGGACTCTCCTAACTCTGCCGGCGTTATTATTGACGCTCTTCGTTGCGCGAAAATCGCAATGGATCGCGGAATGGGAGGACCACTCGAAGGTGCCAGCGCGTACTTTATGAAATCACCTGCGAAGCAATTCCATGACGATGTTGCGTACCAAATGGTCGAGGATTTTATTAAGTAACTTTTCATTAAGGAGCCTATAGCTTCACCCTCGTACGTGCTTCGCAATGCGCCGATGGGTAAAGCTATAGGCTCCTTTTACTACCTCAACCCACTTGATAAAGAGGTGGAGACGGCTGACGCACTTCAGGTCAGCGAGCAACTTCGGTTTTAGTATTTATAAAACGAAGAGCTGACGCATTTTAGAACTGTGCACAAGTTAGATTCTTGTGAATGAAAGTTAGAGAGAGACGGAGACACCTCGTGCAACAACGGGACAGGTTGCGTCTCGAGCATCAAGCATGAATTCACGATGACGTATTGGATCCATTCCTTCTCGGTATGGCCTACACATTGCGGCTATCAATTCGATCGCACGCGTTCTTTCGTCAGTATGTGGAAACTCTCGCTTCAGCGTAAAAAGAAAATCATTTACGTCACCACTTCCCATGGCCTTGCACAGTTGACGTTTGATGGGGGCATTACGCTTGCCAATAAAATTTGTCTCAGCGAGCTCAGACAATGGAGATCTATCATCCATCGTATATGGAATCTGTCCAGTAAGCACTTCACCAAAAAGATCCATATTCAGATCGGGGGCCTCTGTAATTTTTTTCAGAACTGCATGAAGACCTGCACGCGCCCACTGCGCATCCCCAGGAAAAAGAGTTTCGATATCGCGATCAAGAATTTCCAGCGCACTTGTGCGTGAAAGCATTGGAATCGCGTCAGTCAGACGGACATCGTCTCGATTAAGTGCAGCGTTAAAGTCTTCGTAGCTTTCACAAAGGCCATATATTCGATTCGCCAGACCTAAGTGTCTGAACAAGGCGAAGACGTTCTTGTGCTGAGCGCAGGAACTATCGGGAGGAGAAATAATTTCTTCTAATGCGCGGACAAACTTTTCCGCTCTGCCAGCCATAGAAAATATGTGGTCATCACGCCCAGTAAAGAGCGAGAAAGAAAATCCCTCATTCGAATTCTGCGTTGGATCAACTTCATACTCCTCGTATTCCTTGATCAAAAGCTGTGCAGCGAGCACTCCTGCATAGGGCCAAAGGATTGAATCGCTCGTTACGTCAGCGAACTGAAGGACGCCGCTCTTTCCAGGATAGGCCTTGAAAACAGCAGGGCCATGTACACGGAAAAAATGCTCAGTATGCAAAGCCAGATCAACAGTTATATCTCGACCATCACACAACGAAGACATCACTCTGATCCATCCTTGCATCACGAGAGGGGAAAATGGCCCGCGAGAAATCGGAGCATGGGATACTTGGCTACCATCTTTGCCTATTGTCTTTTCAAGAAATTCTTGTTGCAGGAGATGAAAAGAGATTACATCCACAATGATTTCGGCTTGCCCCGGAGTAATTGGATCTGCATCTTGTCGAAGTCCAAAAATTGAAGCCAGCGTCTTTCGCATATCGGCCACAACCGCATTTCCCGTGCCAAGTAAATTTTTTTGATCACCCACAAAGGCATCGAATCTCTCCATTTTTTCAGAAATGGTTTTATAGCGCTCAAGTACATAGGGAGAATATTTCATGATCAATCCTTTGTTCAGTCAGCGGGTAAGAAACTACTGTAAAAAGGCATTTACTGCCAAAACGACGACTTAAAAGGGTCACAGTTGCGGAGTACTGATCGGCGAAACGACTACAGAGTTACTTGGAGTGCATTCGGCCCAGAAGGCCTACTTGCGTTCGACACCGTTCGGCCTAACGACCCAATAGCGGCTTCAATAAACGCTTGGTGCCTGTCGAGGGACATATCCCCTCTCAGCGGTCGATAAATAGATTTCAATAATGAAACCGCACGCGATCGATCTTGCTCATTCGGAAATCCGTCTGCAAGAGCTTGCAGAAATTCCTTGACCCCTTGGTCGTCTTTACACACGTCACGTAAAGCATGCATAAGGGGTCCATTAACTAATCTTTTCAGCCTTATCGGCCCCGCTATTTGAACGAGAGGTGCCGCTCCTCGGGAAGGAACACCATGAGTTAAGAGAAACCCTGCAAACGCTACTTTCTTCTCACTCGGTATGAGTTCTTCAATTCTTTCTAAAAGAACCCGAAACGCTAAACGCTTGACGGAAAGATCGGATGTAAAAACTTTTTCAACATTATGTTCAAATTCTTGGCATGCGCTTTTTGGGGAGAGAATAGATATCGCATCATTCAATGTGTGGATTCTGCTCTGCAGCATTGCGTCGAGATCAGGATACCGTTGAGCCAAAATGCAGATTCGCTCGCTCAAACCACATTCAGCAATTCCCGCAGCTAACTCTTTAAAACCACGAAACAACCCCACCGGGGCCGTCGCAAGTTTGTCAGTTTCACGAGCAAAGTTTTCCCACATTCCTGGGATTACAAATATCGAAGCATCCACATGATCAAAAGAGAGACCAGGAAAGTCTCGTGCCACTACACCCGGCTTGCTCGGCGTCGAAAGATTCTTGCCCCACGCATTCACTTCGACCGCTAATGCTCGTGCAAAAAGTGCTCCTGTGTACTCTGCAAGCAACGAACCCTGTGTTGCCCGAGCGAAAAGGTGAATGGAGTCAACTGAATCTCTCAGCCCAGGAAACGCAAGGTTCACGGAATCTTTATTAGTTGTAAAAAATGCGTCGACCCGAGAAACAAGGTCTGTGTTGTCCATCACCTCTTGTGTACGTGGACATAGTGTGGCCACGATGCCGACCCAACCTCGAACTAACTCAGGAAAATGTTCAACAACACGTTCGGGTTCACCCGACAAAGGTTCCTCAGCAGAATTAAGGCGTTCAATAAGAGCAGCTTTCCTCTGAAGGCGATGAGAAATCAGTTCCACAATTGCACTGAGATCTCGATCGTGAAGTCCGCCCGCCATATGAGGAAGAGTAAGGGAAGCCCATCGGGGAAAGATTGCACGGATCGTTTCACGATCAAGAGGGTGTCCCATTGAGAGCTCGTCTTCGATTTGACGCAGTAACGGAATCGCACTTTCGTATCGGGCCTGTACTTCAAAAGTTAAATCCATATCAATCCTTTGTTAGACCGGGGAAAATCTACCAGAAGTAGGTGCACTCGCGCGAGAATGATGAAGTGAGAAGGCCCTGTAATTGCAGGGCCTTCTCACTCTTGGGGAAAACGATGCTTATTCGAAGCGATCGGTTACAACTGCTGAAATCTTCTTGCGTGCTTGAGTAGGAGTCATTTGACTCTTCTCGAGCGTCACCGCAACAGCGATAAGCACGAAAGCACCGAATCCAATCCATGCCCAGATGGGGACAATGTTGGCCACATCAAAAATTTCTCGCGTAATAAAGACAAACAAGAATCCTGTACCAATAACCAGAGGCGCAATGAGTTTTCTCCATGCACCAACTGCAATGGCAACTAGTGCAACACTTCCCCCTATCAGTGAGTGCACGTGAAGTCCCGTATTAATCGAGTCAACAAAGGCTGCGGCCAAATACAACGACAGAGGGAATGCGTATGCTTCCCAACTCGATACACGAGGACGCGGTGCCCCTGCGTTATCAGTGTTGTTCGCACTAAACGACGGGAATACATTTCGGTTGTACATTCCTAGTGCAATGAGCCCAATGCATACGGGCGCAACATAAAGCGTCCATATCTCTACATGTTGTGCTGCAAGTGTGGTCCATAATCCAAAAGTGGAAATTAAGAGACCAATGACCACAAGGGGAGTCACGGATCGGATCAACCCGACAGCAATGATAATAAGCCCCAGCAGGAAGAGTGCTTGGCCAAACAGGTCGGTATAACTCATCGAAGCAGTTACACCTACGAACGCCGCGACTCCTGCATGAACATAACATCCCAGAGCTGCATGTTTCATGTATGTCGAAAGGAATAACCACACGCCCGCACAACCAACAAGGATCAACGGAATCGTACGGTCTTCAATGTTGAGGTAATTTCCCATTGCATAGATGCCGACCACAAACGTAGGTGCAGTGAGAATCATGGTGAGCGATTCACGTCGACGCCATGCTCCAAAGATTCCAAAGGCTACAACGACACTGGCGAACGACCATGCGCCCAACGCATCAATGCCTTGTCCCACAAACCATGTTGCGCTGTAAGCAGTCACCATTAACAAGCGTGCCGGACGAATGTAATCGACTTCTGAATCAGAAGTAAAGATGTAGCTCTTCCCCACTGTCAAAAGTTCAAACGCTTCGGTCAGCGCAAGTCCTGCAAGAAAGATAAAGCCAATGCGATACAAGCTGATATTTGCAACCGTGTCAGGAAGCAAGTGAGGAACTGCTCCTACACCAAAAGTAATCAGCCATGTTGCAAGAGCTCCGGATGTAATCCACTGGAGGGCAACGTTGGTCCGGCGCAATAAAAGCATCCCGTAAAGCACGAGCGAAACATAAATAACCAGCATCGCAATGCGTTCTGCGTTGAGAGAATATTGCGATACCGATACATAGACTGCAACCGCGCTGAGAGGAGTGATGATGGCTGCAAGAAGATTCTTACGAAAGGCCATCGAAGCAATTCCAACGACGACAGCCGCGATAATCATCCGTGTTTCTCGATGAGTATGAGAAATAATATTGGTGAGTTCGACGAGAATTCCCACGCCGAAGAATCCAAGAAAACCTAACAGCACCTCTTGGATGATGTTGCGTTCACTTAAGTACGTCACTACTCCTACACAGAAGAGCAAGCCCAGACCGATTGCTGGTTTTGTTTCGAGAAAAGCTGTGTTATTTCTGTAGTTGTCCGCAAGAAAAACTGCGTACATGGCGGCTATTGCCACGGCAGCATACGTTTGAATCACCGCAACGAAAAGATTGAATCCCTTCGATACGCCTGCAACATGTTGTGCAAAAAAGGAATCACTTTTCGCAAGAAACAACGACGCTTGAATAACGAGGAGAACGAGAGGGGCAATAATGATTAAATCCTGAAAAGTGAGTTGAGCGCCCGAAAGACTCATCACTAAATAAGGAGCCACCGTAAGAGGGATCAGCGTGAGGATATTCATTGATTTTTGGATGCGCGCAGCGATGATGGTTGCAACAAGAAGTCCGCCAGCAACACCAAGGCTGTAACCCCAGTGAACATCGGCACTGAACCCAAATTGCGCAATCACTTCACGACCTGTATTGATGCTTGGTTGAATAAGAGTCAAGATGGGTGAGACGCCGACAAGCACGAGAAGGTACAGAGACCCTCGCGAGAACCGCTTCAACGTAGCGAGAGCCAGAACAACAGGAATGATGTAGAGCGCTGCAGGTACCTGTCCCAAAGTTGTGTCTTCAAGAGAAGAGAGCCCTAACGCAATCAACACAGTCGACAACAGTGCAGTGGGTTCAAGCACACGGCTCTTGTAGATCTGCGAAATACCGTAAAACCATGTAACACAAAAGAATCCTTCTAACAAAAGAAATTGACGCCACGGCAATATTGCTTCCATGTTTCCTGAGAGGAGAACAATCGGCGTCAAGAAAATTGCCAAATGCGTAAAGATCGATCCCATAACAGGAAGTGATCGAGATAAGAACTTACCGGTGCCAAAACACAAAGCAGTGATGAGTGCAATGATTCCGAACTTGACGGCGTTGGGAAAATCATTCCACCCTGACCACACGAAGATAGTTGCGCTCAGCATAAGGAGCGTTGAACCGGTTACACCGAGCCACGCAACTGACTTGCTCTGCACATTGGAGGGAGAAGCACCATCAGGTGTTGGCGTTGCTTCTTGGGAGGGAGTTGTTTGTGTATTCATAAGCCCATTGTCACACCGTCATGCTCGGAAACCAATGCCAAAACACCCCCAAAAGGCTCTGGGGAGTCCCTAAAGTTAGGGTCTGATCTTGGAAAAGAAAAAGGAGAGCCTACAAAAGCTCAATCGTTTCCAAGGTCGGACCCTCCACCGAAGCAACTAATCAGCAGCTGTTCGTTCAGTTATATCACGACTTACGGTTCGTTCCCAAGATCAGACCCTAGCTACTACAGAACTCCTTGGCTCTGAACAGGGGGCTGTTTTCACAATTTTGGACAATATTTCTATAGTTTTTTGCTATATTTCACTTGATTTTGTCGTATGGTGATGATAGCATACGTACATATGTTCGATATTGAAGTTTTTTGTTCTCACATGGAAGAAGCGCGGTCTCAGCTCAAGCAGCTCTGTGATGAGCCGGAACAAATTTCGACTAAAAGTATAAAAATAATCTTGGATGAGTTCCAGACTTTAAATTCGAATGTCGACAAAACAGCCTCTACTTATAGCGATTCGGGTGCGTGGATTAATGATAATTATTTGGAGGGTAATCTGGCAGTTATGGCTGAGACACATCTCTCTCGTCGGAGCGTGGATCAGGCGATTGGGCGGGGGAAGCTTTTACGTGATTTTCCTGATCTTGCTGAAGCGATTGATGATGGTGTGATAACAACGGATCATCTTTCTGCTCTGTTACCGTTAACAAGAAGAAAGTATTATGACCGGTTTGCTTACGATGTAGGCCTGATTGTTGAGAACGCAGGACCTCTTCCCATGCCTGAATTTTCAAAAGTAATTACCCGCTGGAAAAAAATCGTCGACCGTGAACGAGAAGAAACATCTTCTGATTATCGGGCTTTTCAAGATCGATACTTCAATATATGGGAAACACCCTCGGGCTATAAATTCGAAGGTGAAACCGATACCATCACAGGAAAAACAATCATCAAAGCATTTGATGATGTTAGTTGCCAGATCTACAATCTCACCTCGATCGAAGACCGAGAAAACTATCTCAAATCAGAACAATACATCGACGCTTTCGGATTTGTCTGCCAAGGATACATCGAACACGGCACTCTTGCTGCAAACCCCAATCCTGAAGCCACCACAGGTCCAGGTGCTTTCGCTAATGATAAGAAATTTCGATATTCCACCACACCAGCGCTCACCGCGGACATCGTGATTGACATCAACGACCTCGACCCGGGCACAACCACCCGACACTTCTTATCGCGAATCGCCAAAACTACTTCACCCATCATCTCGACCCATTCCCATACCCTCACCGAACAAATTTTGTGTGATACCAGCATTCAAGTGCCCATCAAACGCGATGATGGCACGTACGATTTGGGAAGAAGAGTGCGAACCGCACCACCGCACATGAAAAAGCAACTTGTCCTTGCTCAACCAACCTGTTCCGTACCAGGCTGTCGTGTGCCATCAAAATATTGCCAGGCACACCACATCAAACACTGGGCCCACGGAGGAAAAACCAGTCTCGACAATATGATTCTTTTATGTCACCGACACCACACCATCGTCCACAATGACAAAATGCTCGGAGCTTTCCTCCCACAAATACTCAGCCGAGAAAAAACCAGGAAACAAAACCAGAAAACACACTCCAAAAAAAGACAAAGAATATTAGAACACGCCCCACCTAACTCCATGTCATCCTGAGCTTGCGAGGGATCTCACGTTCGAAGTGTCATTTGATAGAGATTCTTCGGCTCTGCCTCAGAATGACGAATCGTTTTGGCTGAGGTAGCTCAATAATTCTTGTCGACCCCGGACGTGAAGCTTGGACATGATATTGCGTGTATGGTTTTCGACAGTCTTCGCAGAGATAAAAAGCTCTTCGCCAATTTGTCGATACGAATAGCCCTTCGCAATCGACCGCAACACTTCCTTTTCGCGATCGGAAAGCGATCCTTTATCCGATGAATCGATCTCTTTTTTATTCATCCGACGAAACTCGCTCAACACACACGCAGCCAAATGGGGAGTTATTGCAGGTTGACCCTGGGATACTGAAACAATTGCGTCAATCAGTTCTTGCGCTGTTGCTGTTTTGAGAATATATCCCATTGC
>CALMUU010000248.1 GCA_937872965.1 uncultured Actinomycetes bacterium | reverse complement strand
CCCCGGGACTTGAACTCGGAACCTACGGAGTAAGAGTCTGTTGCTCTACCAATTGAGCTAAAGGCGTACCTGAAACAAAAAGGTGTGTTTTGGTTGAGTTGCCGGATGGTAGAATGAGATTTATGATTTATCCGGTATTGAAAATTGCTTTTGATGAAAAAAAGTTGGATGACTTGTGTGTAGAACTTGGTATTGAAGAGCTGTATGTCTTTGGTTCATTTGCGCGGGGTACAAATACCGATACATCTGATCTCGACATCATGTATACAATGAAGCCTGGTCACGTTTTGGGTTTAGAGATGGTAACGCTCAAAGAAGGGCTTGAAACTATCTTTGGCCTCGATGTTGATATAGTTTCTATGAAATTTGTAAATAGAGATCGGCACTACGCAATGTTGCGAGATGCAAAACGACTATATGAAGCCGCATGACAATTTCTGAACACGACCGAGATTCGGTCGAAACGATACTTGCATTCTGCGGAAAAATAACTTCAAAAATCGAAGCTGTATCGCTCGAACAATTTCTATTGGACGAGGATATCCAGGACATCATTATTCGACGAATCATGGTTATCGGTGAGGCGTGTACACGGTTGTCGAATGAACTGCGTGAACAAAATGAAAAGATCGAAGTGAAAAAGATCATTGGGTTAAGAAATATTCTAGTTCATGGGTATGATGCTATAGATCTAGAGTCTGTGTACTTGATAGCTACAGAACGAGTGAAGGAACTTAGTATCGTTCTGAATGAGGTACTCTAATTGAAAATTGAGCTTTTCAAAATCCGGCAAAAAGATGGTACACCCCTCGGGACTTGAACCCTGAGATCCTTCGCTGCGCTCAGGATGACAGGCAAAACCTCAGAATGACTATTGGCGGGCTTATTGGTGATTCGTGGTAAACTGGCTTTAATGCTCGACTTTATCCCTGTTCCCCCCGACTTTGAAGAATTAGGATTATTCGACGTAGAAATACAGCATTCTGTCTTATCCTCTGGAACCCCAGTGACGGTAGCAATTCCCGAAACGTCTTTGGGGTTTGGTCTCGTTTTTCATCCTGATATCAACGGATTGCGCCCGCTCGTCGAAGAAACGATAGCGAAGTTGGCTGGTTTGGGAATTACAACTATTGCTATAGAACCTTTTTCTCGCATGTCAGACAATCCTTCAGAATTGACCCTCGAAGAAAAATTTGCGCGCATCAAAGATCTGGATGACAACGCGCAATGTGCAGACCTATTGGCGGCGGGACAGATTTTACGTACTCAACATAATTGCATGTTTGTTTCAATGATGGGTTTTTGTATTGGGGGAATGTATGCATTCAAGTGTGCAGGGACCGGTGAATTCGATGATGTAATTTCGTGCTACGGAATGATTACGTTGCCACAAGACTGGAAAGGTCCAGGCCAACGCGAACCTCTCGACTATGTTGCAATGGAAACGTCATCACCTGTAATAGCGATTGTCGGTGGGCAAGATCATTACGCGCCGAGTGACGATGTTGAAAAACTATCTGAAATACTCAATAACAAACATCACAAAGAAATTCTTTCAGAATTAATCGTTTTCCCTGATGCGGATCATGCCTTCATGCATGATCCCGACCGCGATACGTTCCGCGCAGATGATGCCAAGTCAGCGTGGGCGTTGGCTTTGGACGTTGTTAAGCAAATTTACTAAACCCTAATCAGAAGCTTTTGCGTCACAAGAACATATCGGTGTATTACACACTCTTAATTAGGCCGCCGTCAACAGCGATTCGAATTCCGGTGATGTAAGACGCGCCTTCGGAACATAAAAAGGAAATCGCATTTGCTATTTCTTCTGGTTCGCCATATCGACCTGTAGGAATAGCTTTCCAATCTTGAGCGAGTTTCTCCTCGTATGTCATGTCATGTGTTTTTGCTTCGTTGCGTGTTGCTTCTTGCAAGCGTGGTGTATCAATTCGACCCGGAATAACTGTATTAACAGTGATCCCTTGCGAAGCAACTTCAGTTGAGAGTGTTTTAGTAAAACTTGTTAGTGCAGAACGTGAAACATTCGACAGTGCGAGATTAGGAACTGGTTGGATAACACCGCTTGTTGTAACGTAAACGATTCGTCCCCAATTATTTTTTTGCATATCGGGAAGTAATTTGTTTGTTAGTGTTGCAAGCCCCACGAAATTAGATTCAAGTGCTGTTATGAGATCATCATGGGAGAGCTCGTGTGCCTTACCAAACGATGGTCCACCTGAACTACCCACGAAGATGTCAATCGAACCAAGTTCTGCCCGAACTTTGGCAAGCATTTCCTCCACAGATGTTTCATCGAGTAAATCACACGAAAATCCAGAAACTTTCGAAGTGCCGGCATCAAGGTTTGCGAGTGCCTGATTGACATTGTCTCGGCTTCGCGAAAATATTGCTACGTGCGCACCTTCATTGAGCAAAGCTTGAGCGGCAGCGAACCCAATTCCTTGCGTACCGCCTGACACGAGGGCAACTTTTCCCGCAATCCCAAAATCCATTTTTGCACCTTTCTCGAGAATGCATCATATATCGTGGGCGAATTCATTTAGCATATTTGCCTTATTTTTAGGTTCAAGAAATTAGCTCCATATTGACGAGATCGGGATTGCTGTGACCTTCTCCTCTATCTCGAAAATGTCTTGACCTGTATGGAACACAATTCCAGCAATAAAATTCTCACCTAACTCATCATGAAGCCAGCGAATGTGTCGAGCGTCGCGTTGGCTGGGTGCATTCGAAGATTTGATTTCGATTGCGATAATTCGATTGCCAACTTCAACAATAAGGTCGATTTCTTGTCGACCCTTTTCGGTTCGTAGATGATAAAGATTTGGTCGATGAATAGATGCTGCAATATCCGGGAGTAATTGAGACAAAACAAATGTTTCGATGACACGTCCAAGAACGTCTCCCTGGCCAAGTATGGCATCAGTATCGTATGACATAACATTTGCCGTAATCGCAGCATCAACAACAAACCGTTTTGATTGTTTTGCAAGACGCTTTAATTGATTAGAGAACCATGGCTGCAATTCAATCGAAAGCCCGAGGTTAGCAAGTATTTGCTCGTATGAACGGAGAGTCGTTCTTGAAATACCTGCACTGTCCATGAGTAGTTTATCTTCATAGATACCCGCTGTATTAATTGCATATGCCTGAAGAAATTGACGAAATTTGCCCATGTCGCGGCGACTTCCTGTATCAGTGACATCCTTTGTTGCAATCTGTTGCAGATAGCTACTGAGCCATTGTGCTTGTGCACTGCTTGTTAAGTGAAGACGTGGTTCTGGAAAGCCGCTGCTGATTGCACAATCAATGTAGTCGCGAAGGTCAAAAATTTCTTTTGAACGAGTTGCTGTTTCCCCCTTAATTATTTTGTCAATAAATGAACTCTTTAAATCTGCACCACGTAGTTCTCGCTCAACCATTGGATACATAGGAACGTGAGTAATCCTCCCAGTGCCAGGCCAAAGATGCGTAATACTTTTTTCGCTTGCCGAACCCGTCAAGATAAATCTCCCTGCATTGGAGGACGAGTCGACACTTCGCTTTACTGCGCCCATGACTCCAGGAACGACCTGCCATTCATCAAGTAAAATTGGTTCGGGTAGACCTCTGAGCGCAGCGTCGGGGTCGGCATTGAATGCGCGAGCTCTCGCAGGATCATCAAGTCGTACCACTGTTTTCGCAAAGCGCATTGCTGTCGTTGTCTTACCGCTTGCCCGTGGACCCGTAAGAAGAATCGCCGGAAATTCTCCGAGCAGTTCTTCGATCTTTCTTTCTGCAATCCTCGGAAGGTAGTTATTACTGGTCACAGTGACAACCTAGCACTTTTCGGCTCCTTTGCCTAGCACTTTTCGGCACTTTTGAGTAGCGCTTTTCGGCATTCGGAATCATCACGATGCCAGCTAGCCATGGTTCTTTTCCCTGTGTAGTGATGACGCTGGAGCTGTTAACCGTATTCTTCGGTGAATGTCACAAACCAAGCGCCCAGGTTTATAAAAGTTCCAAAATGAGGTACAATATAAGACCAATAACTTCACAAACTACCTAAAAGGAACATTATGGCCTTCAGTGTCGGTGACAAGGTTGTATATCCCCACCACGGGGCAGCAACAGTCGAAAAACGCGAAAAACGAAAAATAGAAATTGAAGGCAAGTCGAAGAACGTCGAATACCTTGTGATGCGTGTGGCTTACACCGATCTCGTCGTACGTGTACCCGCTGAACGAGTCGACGAAATCGGAATTCGTGATGTTATTAACACCGAAGAAGTAGAAGAAGTTTTTGCTGTTATTCGAAAAACCGATGCACGTACCCCATCGAACTGGTCGCGTCGATTCAAGAACCATATTGAAAAACTCAAGAGTGGTGACATTTACCAAGTTGCAGAGGTTGTGCGAAACCTTTCTTCTCGCGATGGAGACAAAGGGCTTTCTGCTGGTGAAAAGAGAATGCTTTCCCAGGCCCGCAATATTTTGACTTCAGAACTCAGCTATGCGCTCGATCTCAATCGTGAACAAGCAGAAGAAACTTTGAATAAGGTTCTCAATCAAGAAGACGTTTCTGATGTTATTGCTACAAAAAAGAAGAACGCGAAAGAGCAGAAAAAAGTTAAGGCTGCAAAGAAAGCCGTTGCAGATGCAAAAGCTGCGGCCAAGGCAAAAGCAGCTCCTAAGAAACCTGTTGCAAAAGCAAAGCCCGCCGCCAAAAAACCTGCAGCCAAAAAAGAAGTTGCAAAGAAAACTCCTGCGAAAGCAGCACCTAAGAAGGCTGCTGTTAAGGCAAAGCCTGCTGCCAAAAAACCTGTTGCGAAGAATACAACAAAAAAGAAGTAACAATGTCTTCTTCGACACGAATGTTTACGATCGTTGTCGCGTCCGGCAGTTCTCAAAGATTTGGTTCGAACAAACTTTTCCAAACAGTGGGGGATGAAACTGTCCTCGAACGAAGTGTGCGCATTGCACTCCTGTCGAGCGATGGCGTTGTCGTCGTTACGGACCCACAATCATTTACCGATGAAGGCGTACATGCTGTCGTTGCAGGAGGGGCAACACGTTCTCAATCGGTAAAAAAAGGTTTAGCGGCTGTCCCGCAAGACGTTGACATCATTGCTGTCCACGATGCAGCACGCCCTGGTGCAACCAAAGAACTGTATGACCGTGGCCGAACCCTCATTGAAGAGGGTCAAGTAGCAGCAATCCCTGCAATTGCAGTGAGTGACACAATAAAGAAAGTTGACTCGCCTCGCCAAGGGAATGAAAAAGTCGCTGAAACTCTCGATCGATCAGAACTTCGTGCCGTTCAGACTCCCCAAGTATTTAATGCTCATGTTCTACGGGAAGCTCATGCCGGTGACGCTGAAGATACAGACGATGCAGCACTTGTTGAAAAACTAGGACACGTGGTAACTCTCTTTGAAGGATCCTTATCAAACGTTAAGGTCACAACGCCACGTGATCTCGAAACGCTACGTCGAAGTCTTGAATCAAAAACATCTCTGCATCCTCGAATCGGAACAGGGTATGACATTCATCCATTTGGAACCGATTCGAGCAAAAAACTGATTCTCGGAGGAGTAGCAATTGACTACATTGGTTTAGAAGGACACAGTGATTCTGATGCTCTCGCTCATGCTCTGACTGATGCGCTGTTGTCGGCTATTGGTGCACCGGATTTAGGAACACTTTTCCCTGCTAGCGATCCTGTACATAAAGATGCATCATCAATGGAATTTCTCGCCAAGGCAGTCATTCGAGTTCACAATGAAGGGTATATGTTGGGGAATGCTTCGGCGATTGTTAATGCAGAGCAACCCAAACTTGCTCCCTATATCGATGATATGAAGAAAACCCTTGGGGAAGTATTAACTCCACTTTCGAGTTCAGACACGCTTGTCTCGATAACTGCGAAGCATGCTGAAGGCATTGGCGAAATAGGTCAAGGGCATGCCATTGCTGTCTATGCGACCGTATTGCTTATTCCTGTCGCCCACTAAACTCTTTTTCCATGTCTACTCCACGTTTTTCTGATATATCGATTCGATTTTTCGATACCCGGCAACGCGACACGCTTCAACTCGAAACTCGTGATGAAGGCAAAGTTTCTATTTATGCTTGTGGCCCGACCGTTTATGATCACCCTCACTTAGGCCATGGCCGCACCGCCTTTACCTACGACATGATTCGACGGTTTCTGCGATATGTTGGCTATGACGTAACGCTAGCGAGCAATATTACCGACATCGAAGACAAAATTATTCGACGCGCGCACGAAGAAGGCGTTTCGGAAACTGAGATTACGACACGCTATGAGAAAAGTTATCGTGACCAACTTGATTCGTTAGGGATTGAACGACCTGATCATGTTCCTCATGCGACAGAGTATGTTCCTGAGATGCAAGAACTCATTACCCGCTTGATGGATAAAGGTGTTGCGTATCAAACTTCTACGGGAGTGTACTTTTCTGTTCCTGACTACAAAGAATACGGTGAGCTCTCTGGACGAACTCTCGACGAACTTCTTCAATCTGCAGGTGCTCGTGTAGACGTCGACGACGAGAAACAATCTCCACTCGATTTTGCTCTATGGAAATTTGCAAAACCCGATGAACCATTTTGGGAATCTCCATGGGGGCAAGGCCGTCCGGGCTGGCATATTGAATGTTCTGCAATGTGTGTAGGAATTCTCGGACAAGGCTTTGATATTCATGGAGGAGGTAGCGACCTTGTTTTTCCTCACCACGAAAATGAGATTGCACAAAGTGTGGGTGCGGGCGATGTCTTTGCTAGATACTGGATTCATTCCGCAATGCTCAATATTTCTGGCGAAAAAATGAGTAAGTCACTTGGTAACTTCATCACTTTGTCGGACGCAATTTCTCAACATGGTCCACGTGCATTGAGACTCTTTATGATTCAAACCCATTATCGTGCGCAGATGGAAATTAGCGACGACTCACTCGCTGCTGCAAAATCTGCTCTTGATCGACTGGACACTTTTGCGCGCCGATGTTCTCAGCTAGGCATTGCTGCGAACGAAGTACCGATTGATGAAGACATTCAAAAGCGGTTTATTCAATTGATGGCGAATGATTTTGGTGCACCTCAAGCTCTCGCCATTCTCTTCGAAGCATTGCGCGAAGCTAACACGGCAATGGACATTGAAGACTTTGATCGTGTTGCAAGTTTGTATGCAACGATTGTTGAACTCGCAGAAGTGTTAGGAATCGATCTAGAAGCGCCGAAAAAACAAACGAGTGTGGATGCAATATGGGTAGAAGAACAAATAGCGCTTCGTGAACAAGCGCGATCATCTAAAGATTTCGCACACAGTGATTCAATACGAGACGCACTCAAAAATGTTGGAGTTGTCATCGAAGACACAAAAGATGGCACGACATGGCACGTCGAACCAGGTCATTCTGAGTGAAACGAAGAATCTCTCCCAATGGCACTCCGAACATTAGAGATCCTTCACTTTGTTCAGGATGACAAACAGAAAGTCGAAAGTAAAAAATGGCACGCAGAAACGAAGACAAAGTAATTCGCAATAATAATAAAAAAGCGCATTCAAAAATCAAAGCTCAAAACAAACGCGAGACGGGCCGTGCATCGGTCCGTGAAAAGGCAGCAGGTGTAAAACCGGGGCGCACGAAAACGGAAGCTCCTGTACGTGCAACGGGTCATCAATTACGCAATGCAACTTTGCAATATGGTCTTGGTGGGGAACATGTGGAAGGTTTTCATGCCGTCGATACTTTGATTGAACACGGAAAGCGACGCATTACCCAACTTTTTGTTGACCGTGAAGTTGCAGATACTCCCGAAATGACAAAATTACTTTATAACGCCGAACGCAAACACGTTCGTGTAACGAAACTTTCGCGTGAACAATTTATGGGACGCGCGCGCACGGAAGCAGCGCAGGGAGTCATCGCTTATTGCGCAGAAAAGAAACCCAAAGATATTGATGATCTCTTGATGGATCCCAAGGCGTTTCTTGTCGCTCTCGATGGGGTGACGGATCCTCGCAATATAGGCGCCATCGTTCGTAGTGCGGAAGTTGCTGGGGCTACAGGCGTGATTCTGCCTAAACATAGAAGTGGGCACTTATCTCCTTCGGCTACAAAGTCGGCTGCAGGAGCCGTGGAATTTATGGAATTTGGTCTTGTCCCCGGTATACCAACCTTCCTTCAACGTGCTCAAAAAGCGGGAGTTACTGTATATGGAATGGCGGGAGAAGCCGATCAATCCCTTTACGACCTTAAAACGGCAGATGGACCAATCATCATTGTGATGGGGTCTGAAGGCAAAGGGCTGAGCCAACTTGTGCGCAAGAGGTGTGATGGACTTTTACGGATTCCTCAACAGGGAAAAGTCGAATCTCTCAATGTTTCTGCTGCAGCGGCCGTAACGTTGCTTCATGTGAGTCATCTGCGATTATAATAAACCGCCACGCCGGATTAGCTCAGTCGGTAGAGCACCTGTCTTGTAAACAGGTTGTCGTCGGTTCGATTCCGACATCCGGCTCCATGCCATATAGGACAGTGAACAGCTTCGCACAACGCGTTGTCGTCGGTTCGATTCCGACATCCGGCTCCACCGTGTAGCCTGGGGTATGTGAGGGGGAATCATGCCAACGTCAACACCACGCGGACCGCGTAATTCACACGAGGGACCTTTGGGGCCTCAATCTTTTGCCGCATCAGCTTCAACGCGAGCATTGGGTCTTGTTGCTATTGCAATTCTTGTAGGATTTCTTCTCATCGTGATTGTTGATTCCAATGGAACGACATCTACTAAAACGCAAGCGTCAAGTGAGCCAACGGCTTCTTCTGCAACAGATACAACTGCAGAAAATACTGCTGCTTCAACAACGTCGACAACAAAGCCGGTTGCTAATACAGCAAAACCCGCCGATGTATCCGTACTTGTTCTTAATGGCAGCAGTATCGCGGGAGTTGCTGGCACGGTTACGACAGAGATTAAAAATTTAAGTTACAAAACGTTGGTCGCTGGCAACGATACGTCTAAAGATAAAGGTACCATTATTTATTACAAATCCGGTTTTGAAAATGACGCCAAACAATTGGCAACCAACGTTGTTCCGGGACTTCTCACAAAATTGAAAATTTCACAAACAGTAAAGACACTACAATTTCCTGCAAGCGCGCCTACAGCTTGGGATCAAAAAGATCTCGTTACAGCGAATGTTGTTGTCGTCGTCGGTAACCCGTAGTCATCCTGAACGAAGTGAAGGATCTCC
>CALMUU010000247.1 GCA_937872965.1 uncultured Actinomycetes bacterium | reverse complement strand
TAGCGAAGGATCTCTTAAATGTTTTCCGTAGTCTTCACGCCAGTCATCCTGAGCGGAGCGAAGGATCTCCGCGAAGCGGTGTACGGGATTTTCCGCTGCGCGGAGATTCCTCGACAAGCTCGGAATGACTGTGTGGCCGAAGGATCTCTGTTGCACTGGACACGGACTCTATTTGCGACCGTAAGATCAGAACACTGAAATAGTTCTTAGGAGAATCATGACCTAAGTAAACGCGTATTTAACCTTCGGCGGTAACTGTCGCGAAGCAATGAATTTCTATAAAGAATGTTTGGGTGGAAAGTTCGGATACTCGTCGACAAGTTCGGCATTTGCTGGATATTCAACCTCGCCAAAGAAGATCAAGTATAAATCGGTCCACCCGAAGTATTGATGTCGGAGGCTTGTTAGGATGATGAAATAATAAAACGAATTACAGTCATATTCATCGTGCTCGTTGCCTCGCTGTCAATAGTTTCGTGTTCCAGCGGTGACGGGAAGCCTTCACGTGCAGAATATAAAGCAGCACTCGAAAAAATGTATGGACTTTATGCAGCCCCAAATGGAGATAATAAAGACCAAAACAAACTTATCGATTGTATTGTCGATAACACGTATGGTGAATTGCCATCCAGAGCGATAAAGTTTTTTACCGAAGATAAATATAAAGATTTGGATGATGAGGGTGAAATAAAAGATAAAAAAGTTGAGAATGACTTAAACACAGTTGGAGACGAAGCAACGGCATGTGAAGACAAGTACCCTGATCCTGATACTCCTATAAAATCTGGGGCTAAAACTGTTTTACGTACAGCGATGGCAGCGGCAAGTGATGTAAAGACACAAAATATGGACGGTGACTTTTCAGATATTTCTGTATATACTCTTGCGAAGGCAGATCCAGATTTGCAGTTTGTTTCGACTCCTCTCGGTGTCGACGCTAAGAATAATTCGGTTGCGGTGCTTGTGGTGTCTTCAGAGCAGATTGTCATGCAATCAAGGGAAAATTTATTGGGCACCTGTTTATTTGTTGAGTTGAATGTGAATTCAGCAATACGTTACGGCTCCTCAATAGTTGGACCAAAAAATACTTGTGGAACTGTCCCCGATCCCGTATCCGGTTCGGATTACGTATCGAGGCAAAATCCCGGGTGGACAACAAAAGCAGATAAATAAATACAAAAAAGGGGATACCCATGCTCAACTTTTCAAATCTAATGATCGGTTCATCTGAACCGAAGGTGCTCGCAGATTTCTATAAGAAAGTTTTGGATACTGAACCTGAGTGGGCAGACGGTGACTGGTTTGGATTCAAAATTGGTGCCGGGTCAATCGCTATTGGACCACACAGCGAAGTTCAAGGCACGAACAAAGAACCAGGGCGCTTGATGCTCAATATCGAAGCCGACGATCCAAAAGCTGAATTTGACCGAATAAAAGCTGCAGGTGCCCAGGTGATCGCGGACCCATACGAAGCAGGGGATGACGATAATGGGTCAATGACCATGTCGACCTTTGCAGACCCGGATGGTAACTACTTTCAAATCTGCTCCAAGCGGGAAGGGTAATCTTCACTCTTTCCTCAATTTCTAGCGTTTGGCTGAATTTTCATCTCTATTGCGGAAAATTTAGCCCAACGCATCTATTTTCGGGTGGTCTGACCTTCCAAAAGGGACAAAAAGCTCATATTTAAGGGTTGTTTTTGTACATATTTATAGGTACTCTAGGTATATAACTACTCACCGGTAATAACGGAGGATATCATGCCTACAGGATCAAACGTTCCAGAACTAGGTCGTACCCATAACACTATGGGGACCGGAGCAAGTGCTGATATTTTGCGTGGTCTTGCAACTGGTGTCGACCAAAGTCGCATCAATGTGCTCAGAGGACAATCTGTTCAACTTCGACCTAATGGTGCCGTAGTTAGCCGCAGACCTAATATTGATACAGGCCTTAGTTTCTAATCAACCCATTTCACGACCGAGTCGGTCGGGCAAAACAAATGTTTTCAAAGTAAACTCTCTTTTCTATGCCATTATCCGATGACCCCTATGAGGAATTAGCTGGCCTTGCTGGGCAGCGTGCGGAAAAGGCAATCAAAATTCTTGACGAAGCAACACTTGCATATGAGCAAGGCCGCGAGCGCGATGCGTTGCGCGTCATTAAACCTCTTTACGACCAGTATTCATCGGCTCTCGGCATTCAAGAGCTTTACGGAATGTGTCTGTATAGCAACGGTAAATTCAAACAAGCGAAAGAAGTTCTTGAGAAATTTGCCCATGCATCGGGGAGTTTCGATCAACATCCATTGTTAATGGATTGCTATCGTGCAGAAAAGAACTACGAAAAAGTTGACCAGCTGTGGGCTGACCTTGGGGCAGTATCTCCTTCAGGTGCAGTCGTTGCCGAAGGTCGCATTGTGCATTCTCAATCCTTGGCTGAAAGAGGCAAGATTGGTGAAGCGCTAAAACTCTTACGGAAAAAAGTGAAACCACTCGCGCGTCCGAAGGAATATCACCTACGTCTCTGGTATTGCTTGGCGGATCTCGAAGAGCGTGCAGGAAATATTATTGTTGCACGACAATGGTTCGATCGCGTTTCGAAGAATGACCCGTCTTTTGCTGATGTCGATTATCGAATTAAACAGTTGAGCTAGAGCGACGGAGGAGGGGTAGGCCCCTGTCTCCCAGCTTCTTGTGACGCTTGCAATCCCACAACCCGAGTCATGAGATCCAGCGCGTGGGTGATCACTTCGTATGCTTCTCCATAGGGATTTCCTGAAACTTCTCGTGTCTCA
>CALMUU010000246.1 GCA_937872965.1 uncultured Actinomycetes bacterium | reverse complement strand
TTTCTCGAATCCAAGTAAGTGTCATTGTCATCCCCTTTGTGCGTAATAGTCCAGTCTAGAAACGTATGAGATAAAAAACAATAGGCCTGACCTGGGTATTTGTTGGGAGAGAGTCGGATATTGTCGATAAGACTCGAAACAACTGAACGATCTGCTGCAACTTAGTTGCGTATGGGGAGGGTCCGACCTTGTCGATAAGGCCCGATACAACTGAACGAACTGCTGCAGATTCGTTGGTTTGGGGGTGGGCAGCACCTGGTGACTGTAAATTCGGATACAACTGAACGAACTGCTGCAGATTCGTTGGTTTGGGGGAGGGCCCGACCTTGGAAAACGTAAAAGAAATCTCTTGTGAGATTCTCTATCTTCTCCGTTTTTCCAAGATCAGACCCTATTAACCTAGTTATGTGGAGATTATTGCGCACCGCGGAATTCATTCAGGTGATATTCGAGAAAATTCACGTGAAGCACTCGTCTCCTGTATTGGTTCGCAAGCAGACGGTATAGAGATTGATATCCGTATTACCGCAGATGATGTGTGTGTGGTCCATCACGACACGCGCTCCCTTTCTGGTAGCAGGTTATCTCGAATGATATACGAAGAATTAAGAGCACAAGACCCTTTAATCATTCCGGTAAGCGAAGCTCTTGAGGTTCTTGACCCCTACAAAGGCATGATTAATCTGGAAGTTAAACATATTTTTGGTGAGCGCGATCGTGCGCGAGGAATCCAATGTGTTCAACAACTTTCGCGAGATATCCAAGCTAGGTATGATCACGAGCACGAAGTGATATCTCGAATGGTTGTGTCATCATTCTCTCTTCCCAATATGCAAAGTCTCGTGTCACACCTACCCGAAGTGCCGCGGGCATATCTTGTTCCCCGAGGTATTTCCTTTTCTCGCATGATCAAAAGAGCGCTCCGCCATGGATGTAGCGCCGTTCATGTCTCAGTGCCTCGAATGAGGGTGGGACACTTTGAAAAGTTCGTTCTGCAGGCTCATGACTTAGGGCTTCAGGTTCGAGTTTTTACCGTTAATACCGAAGAGGAATTTAAGCGAGCCTCTCTTGCTGGAGTTGACGCAATCTTTACTGATTATGTTGAGAGAATGGATACTCTCCGCCGCTGAGAATGTCATCCGGAGCGTTTCCATGTCATCCTGAGCGTTTCCATGTCATCCTGAGCGGAGCGAAGGATCTCCGCGCAGCGGACATATGTGGTTTTCCGCTTCGCGGAGATTCCTCGCAAGCTCGGAATGACTACTCGTTTACGGGCATCACAACGGTGAGAGCTTCCGGAATATAAGAAATTTCTGCCCGCATTGTTGATCCCAAGTAGTCGCCATCTACTTGGTAGGGAATGGCAACATTCGTAGCTTCTATAACTGCAGTGTGAACATTATCGCAGTGAGCAATATCTTTATGATGCATGACGGTGCGATGCCGACCTAATGCGCTGGCTGCAATACGAAAAAGTTTTGCAGGGTTGATTGCTCGAATTGCGGTAATGGTAAGTGCATTATTGATGCTTGCAGTGGGAGCAAGAACAACTTCACGCTGACCTAAATATGTCCACGGACTCAAATTAGAAATCACAACCATATTGGCTTCGGAGAATGCCGTAGGGTCAGAGGAAAGCATGCGTACGCCCTGAGGGTTGCCGTCAAGCGTGATTGACATCTGCTGCTTCTTGCGATCAAAGTCTTTGATGTACGTCATCACTGCTGTTGACAACGTAAAAGAATGAGCAGCAACTTTTTTTATTTTTGCATTACGTTCAACACGCGCAATGACTTCAGCATCGAGGCCGCATCCCGCATTAAAGAGGAAAACGCGATCATTGATAGAGCCCACACCAATTGTTTGAAATGATGACTGCTCAATTGCAAAAATCAATTCTCCCAATGCTTCGATTGCATCGTTGGAATATCCAACCGCGCGAGCGAATACATTCGTTGAACCTCCGGGCAGAGGAGCCAGTGCTGTTTTGGTATGGAGAACTCCTTGAGCTGCTTCATTGAGTGTGCCGTCACCTGCTAATACGCAGACAATATCCACACCATTTTCTGCAGCTTTACGTGCAACCTCTGTTGCGTGACCTCGGTGGGTTGTACGCACAACTTCGAGTACTCCTACTGATTTGAGGGCTCGTTCGATAACGCGAACACGTCGGGGAGAAAAACTCGACGCAAATGGATTTGCGATTAATGTGAGGCGAAGAGGATCATTCATGAGATGCAACTACGTTAGACGCAAACACCTTGCAGGGTCAGACCCTGCAAGGTAGCGATGGACAAAATATCGTATTCTGTGAGAGAATTAATGACATAAATTCACGCCCATGCCGATACACTTAAAGAACTGAATTCGTTTCACGCAACAATAAGGACAACCATGTTTCAAGGTATTTATGTTCCCGTCGTTACGCCATTCCATGCTGATGGAACGCTCGATGTAGGTTCCCTTGCCAAGCTTGCCGATCGATTGGTTGCAGATGGTGTTGCTGGTCTTGTTCCCTTGGGCACCACAGGCGAAGCTTCTGCACTTAACCCGTCTGAGCGTGCACTCGTTGTTGAAACATGCGCCAAAGCAGTGGCAGGCACGAATATCAAACTAGTCGTGGGTGCAGGTACCAATGCCACAGCTTCGACTCTCGATCACATGGAAGAAGTTCTGGCTTATTCTCCTGATGCATTCCTCATTGTTACTCCATATTATGTCCGCCCGAGCGAAGAGGGAATCATTGCTCACTTTCTCGCTGCGGCTGATGCAGCAGATGAAGCGGACGCAGACATCATGTTGTACAACATCCCAGCTCGTACAGGCCGATACGTATCTACTGCAGGTTTACTGACCTGTGCATCTCATAAACGTATTAGAGGTGTGAAACAAGCAGCCGGTGGTATCGATGATGAAACAATGTTGTTACTTTCCAAAGCTCCGAAATCTTTTTCTGTTCTTGGAGGCGACGATGCCTTTATTGCACCGATTACTCTTCTGGGAGGACAAGGAGGTGTGAGTGCGGGTGCGCACTTGGCAACACCTCTGTGGGTAGAAATGGTCGATGCAGCTTTGTCGGGAGACGCTGCGCACACTCGAGAACTTCATGAACAACTCTTGCCGGTTGTACGTGCTGCTTTTGCTGAACCCAACCCCGCCGTGTTTAAAGGTGTGCTTGCTGCCCGCGGAGAAATCGAATCTGACTTTGTGCGCTTGCCTTTAATTCCTGCGAGCAAAGACGCCATACAAAATTGTCTCGATGCACTCGCCTCAATTTCCTAAATATCTCGCGTTGGGCTGATTTTTCAACTATATAGTTGAAAAATCAGCCCAACGCTTCGAAAAGTTATATTTTGAGCTTGCGTAAGTTTTTTATGCGCATGGAAATGGGCGGATGACTCGAAAACATTCGTGACCAAGCGCCGGGATGATGACTCGTGAGTGTACGAAAGAAATTTGTTAATGGACTCGATGTTCCCAGCGCATAGGCGGCAAGAGCATCGGCGTAAAACTCTTCACGTTGCCTAATCGTTGCCAAGATGAAGCGCAGCCCGAGGGACAAGAACGTTACTCCTATGGTGAGCCCAAGAGGTAGAGCGCCAATGACCACACCAGCGACAACAAAGGGAACCCACGCAACAAGTGCGATGCGAGCCATGATTGCAAGTGGGGTAGACGAACGCTCGTCGTCGGCAAGTGCAGGTTCCGTTCCGAGATGAATCGCGGCAATGATGGCCCCTATGGCGCCGAAGATGAGATTGTGTTCCAAACCATACGCAACAAGCGAAGCCATTGCGGCAGTGGTGACAAACAATTCACCGATGCTGACAAGGCGTGACCACCGAGTATTCCACGCAAGAAGATGTGCGAGCTCGTGACATAATACTGAGACAACTATTTCATAGGAGCGTTCGAAATCGTCAGGCGAATCGAGCATGAGCTGCAAATTGTCATCAACCAAAATGACGGGATGCCGTCCTGCATAGAGCATGGCCGCTGCAGCTGGGCAGTTAAAAACTACGCCTAGAATTAATTCGAAGGGAACAACGAGCGCAAGCGTTGAACCCTTTCGTAAACCCATACGGTCTTCGGCTTCACGAAGAGCGTCTTTAATTTCCGGTGAAGGATGTGCGGACTGCTGAACATATTTTCCTAGCGACCGAAATTGGCGAGTCAGCCTGTCGTAATCAGGTTCTGCATTTTTCGCTAACCTCGCGCGAATGGCGAAACGCACATAGCGCTGTGTTCGATAATGAGAACGCGCAAATGTTGCACATGCTGCAGCTGTTGCTGCCACAGTTGTGATGATCACATTCGCGATATGAACGTGCGAAGCAAGTAATGCAACAATTGCGCACGCGGTAATAAGCGAAACAACAGGCGCTAAGACCGAAGCGCGACGCGATCGTTTGAGGTATGTAGGAAATCCGTTACCTGTCATAGATCGAGATTAGTCGGATATGGACGAGGGTGTGATTTATATGCCAGGTGTCGTCAAAATAAGGACAGTCCTTATTTTTGGATTAAGGGGTGATCCTTCGTCGCGTGAACGCTCCTCAGGATAATTTGTGATGTTTCTTAGAAACATCACAAATTAGTTCAACGCATCCTTCAAGAGAGCTTCTTGCTCTATCTCGTGTACCGTGGCTGAACCTGTTGCAGGTGAAGCACTCGCTGGCCGTGCAACAACTCGAACTTTACGCCCATCAGTGCACTTCTTGAGTTTCGGCTTGATGTACGTCGCTGCGCCCATGTTTGCAGGCTCTTCTTGGGCCCACACAATCTCGTTTGCATTCGGATAAAGCGCAAGATGCTTCTTCACTAAGTCTTTAGGGAAAGGAAATAACTCTTCAACTCGAATAATCGCTGCAGGCAATTTTTCGTTGTCGCGTCGCTCACGCAGTTCGTGACCCAGTTTTCCTGTGCAGAACACGATCCGTGTGACAGAAGATTTGTCGAGGTCTTCGCGATCCCCAAGTACGGGTTGGAATGATCCGTTCACGAGCTCATCTACTGAAGATTTAACTGCAGGCATGCGTAAATATTTCTTTGGCGTGAATACAATAAGAGGTTGAATGCGCTTTTCGGCCATCTGTCGACGCAATACATGGAAGTATTGCGCTGCAGTGGTCGGGTACACAACGCGCATATTGAATTCTGCAGACAAACAAAGGAATCGTTCGATGCGAGCCGACGAGTGTTCAGGCCCTTGTCCTTCATATCCGTGAGGCAAAAGCATAACAAGACGAGAACGCTGTCCCCATTTATCATCGGCAACAGAAATGAATTGGTCAATAATAGTTTGAGCGCCATTGGCGAAGTCGCCAAATTGTGCTTCCCAAATCGTTAATGTGTTCGGAGCGCTAACGCTATAGCCGTATTCGAAACCCAATGCTGCGAATTCACTCAATACCGAGTCGTAAATCTCAAAAGGAGCCTGTTGAGCGTCAAGATGCTTCAGTGGCGTGTGATCTTTTTCCGTAACATTATCAACGAGCACAGCATGACGTTGCGAGAATGTTCCACGCCGAGTGTCTTGACCGGACATTCGAATGCGAATACCTTCGAGAAGCATTGAGCCCAAGCTCAATTGCTCAGCCGTTGCCCATTCAACGGAACCTGCAGTGAAATCAGCTTTATGCTTGTTCACGATTTTGACGAGCTTGGGATGAGGCGTGAAATCCTTTGGCCATGATGAAAGCTGACCTGCAATTTTTGCAAGAACGTCTCGCTCTGCTCTTGTGTCTGGAACGTGAGTTTCCTCGCTGGTTCGTCGCTCAGCAGGTTTGAGAGGAGGCGTCGAGCCGCGTGTGTCTTCAAAGGCAACTTCGAGACGCGCCTTGAAATCATCTAACGCTGCTTCTGCTTCTTCAAGACTGATGTCTCCGCGATTGATGAGTGTTTCGGTATAGAGCTTTCGAACGCTTCGATGTTGATCAATGAGCGAGTACATCACGGGCTGAGTGTACGCCGGTTCATCTGTTTCGTTATGACCGTACCTTCGGTAGCAAATCATGTCGACCACAACATCTTTGCCAAATGTCTGTCGAAATTCGAGAGCTAATTTAACGACGCGAATACAGGCTTCGGGATCATCGCCATTGACATGGAAGATAGGAGCTTGCACCATTTTCGCAACATCCGTTGCATAAGTTCCACTACGTCCATCTGTTGGAGAAGTCGTAAATCCGAGTTGGTTATTAACAACAATGTGAACCGTTCCCCCAACATCGTACCCAGCAACTGCAGAAAGATTGAATGTTTCAGCCACCACACCTTGACCCGCAAATGCTGCATCGCCGTGAATAAGGATAGGAAGAATGGTGGTGCGTTCAGTGTCGCCTAGGGTGTCGAGTTTCGCACGGGCCATTCCTTCAACAACAGCGTCGACAGCTTCGAGGTGCGAAGGGTTTGCGCTGAGAGTCAAGCCAATGCTTTTACCCTCAGGGGTGATGTGTGTTCCGCTTGCACCGAGATGGTATTTGACATCTCCGGACCCTTGGAAAGAAGCATTGTCGAGTTGGCCATCGAACTCTTTGAAAATTTGCCCGTAGCTTTTACCAATTGTGTTTGCCAACACGTTGAGACGACCGCGATGGGACATTCCAATGACAGCTTCCGTGACACCATGACCTGTTGCGCGCGTTAATAATTCGTCGAGCATAGGAATAAGTGTCTCGGCGCCTTCAAGGGAGAAACGTTTGTGTCCCATGAACTTTGTATGTAAGAAACGTTCGAATGCTTCAGCCGCATTGAGGCGCTCCAGAATGCGATTTTTTTCTTCAATGGTCGGAGCCCACGATAC
This sequence comes from uncultured Actinomycetes bacterium, assembly GCA_937872965.1. GTDB lineage: Bacteria > Actinomycetota > Acidimicrobiia > IMCC26256 > JAGPDB01 > JAGPDB01. Next base: position 6,135 of record CALMUU010000246.1, on the reverse strand, counting down.
ACCTTCGACATTCTTCTGAATCCATGTTTTATGTTCCGGTGTTTGCATGTGCATGTATTCAATGCCGACTGTACGTGAATAGGCATCACGCAATACCTTCATGATTTCGCGCAGTTCCATGCGATCTTTGCCAGCAATTGAACCGGTGGGGAATTCTCGTTCCAAGTCCCAAATCGAAAGACCATAATGCGTCACATCTAATTCAGGGTGCGTCTTAATTTCTTTTCGACCTAGTGGATCAAGGTCGGCGAGAAGGTGACCACGTACACGATATTGGTTAATCAATTGGTAGACGTGTAATACTTTTTCGTACATCTCCATCGAAGATTTTTCGGGACGTGAATCTTGATGCCAGCGTGCTGGTTCGTAAGGAACTCCCAATGATTCGAATATTTCGTCGTAGAAGTTATCTTCACCGATCAGTAGTTCGTTGAGGATTTTAAGAAATTCTCCTGAAGCTGCACCTTGCACAACACGGTGGTCATACGTTGAAGTGAGGGTGATCGTTTTACTGATTCCGAGGTTCGCCATAGTTGCTGGATCGGCACCTTGAAATTCTGCAGGATAATTAATTGAACCTACACCAAGAATAAAACCTTGCCCGGGCATCAATCGAGGAACGCTGTGAACGGTTCCGATCATGCCGGGGTTGGTCACGGTCGCGGTAATGCCCGCGAAGTCATCCATGGTGAGTTTGTTGGCACGTACTTTGCGGATCAATTCTTCATAGGCGGCAAAGAATTGTGAGAATGTCATGTGGTTGGCATCTTTAATGCCGGGAACCATCAGTGAATGTGAACCGTCAGGTTTTTTGATGTCGACAGCTAAGCCGAGGTTCAAAGAGTTGTGCTTAACGATTTGTGGTTTACCCTCGGAATCAACACCGAAACCAACGTTCATGCCGGGGACCTTTTCAATGGCGCGTGCAACGGCAAAACAAATGATGTGTGTGAAGGAAACTTTTCCGCCACCATGACGTGCGAGAGAGTTGTTGATGATGGTGCGGTTAACTTCCATCAACTTTGCAGGAATAGCACGTACGGATGTTGCAGTAGGAACACCCAGAGATGCCTCCATGTTTTCAACAATTTTTGCGGGAATGCCACGAAGAGGTTCGGCGACTTCGCCTTCAAGAAGAGTCGGAGCTTGATGGTTGCTATTTGTTGCTTGCACAGGCGTAGAAGGTTGTGCAGGGGCACTCATTGTTTGTGGTGTTGAAACGGTGAGGTCAGCGCGCGTGTCGCGTTGCGCGCGTGGGGTGTAGTCGGCGAAGAATTCGACCCAACCCTCGCCAACAGATGTGGGATTTTGTAGATATTGTCGATACATCTCTTCGACAAGGCCACTGTTTGCACCAAAGGCTTCAAAGGGAGAAGTGCTGAGACTAGTAGTCTCGGATTGTGAGGGTGTAGTTGAGTCAGCCATGAGAGTTTTTCCTGGTTGAAGGCGTGTTTATGTCTTTAATCATATCCTTTGACACTATCGTCCCAGTAATGGTGCTAATAAAGAGATCAATATCGACATTTGTTCTTTATTGCGCATTTAGCGTAAAATACACTCATGCTATTTGGCGGTTATTCTTCTCCGGTGCCGTTCGCCTTGGATGAGTCAATTTCGCATCTCATTTATCTTGGATTCGATGGACGAGCTCCGAACGATCACTTTCATTGTGCGATTAACCGAAATGGAGATGGTGAAGGAGATGGTGAATGGGTAGCATACGGTGAAGATTTCGAGTTAAGTGAACTATTTGAGTTCATAGGGAGCCCTCCCTTAAAAGAATATTTTTGCAATGGCGAGTTTGCGGTAGTCAGCTCTGAGTACACGCAGAGCATATTTGAGGAGTGTAGACAAAAATCGGGCGCCGTCATTGTCTGCGGGATAAAAAGAGAAGATGGATGGATCCGAGACGAGGTTTTAGTTATTCCTAACAGAGCAAGACTTGATCAGCTCTGTGCAATCAATCCATCCTTCGCCTACTTCGCCGCTTACGCAGAAGATACTGCCTCGCCTAGCTCCATAGTACCAACTCAGCTTTTTGACGCTTTTCATATTGAAAGAGAGGCACAAGCTGCTTCAATGCTTTCCATTGATGTAGATACAGTTACTCAATGGAAATTCGATTTTGAGCGATGTCGTAATTTTGTTCACGACCTTATTGACCCTATCATTCCACGTATTCTTTTTGGCCCCAATGTTGGCGGGCATGTTTCATTAGAGAATGTCAAAGATATGATTTCTATCTTGGCGAAGTCCTCGCCTTCAATAAGGGAGCATGCATTGCATCATTTGCACTTATTGGAACAAGAGAATTTTCCTGGTATGCAGGCGGGCTCTTACGTCAGGCATCCGGAGATAGTGGTCACCGGAGGGCGTATCTTTAGGAACTATCGTAAAGCTGATTACTTAGACTTACTGGATAACCTAACTGCGCACCAGCGAGAAGCAATTGAAATTTTGCATGGCAACATTTTTTCTCAGGAGGTGCGCCGCCAGGAAATACAACTCAATGGAATTAAACAACGCTATCTGATGAGCTTGGTTTCTCTATTTACCAATCCGAATACTCCGATTGATGTTAATGACGAACAACAAGTCCTTAAAGCCATGGATGCGTTCTTTGCGCGTGCGAATACTTCAATTCAGGACATGCTTTTTGATCGTCCTGAAATTAAGGTGGCTAAACTACAAGGGTTGTTTGAACCAGCATTACATGAAGCCATACGACATCCCAAAGTTAACTATACGATACTTGAAACCCAAGCGATACTTCACAGTCTTCTTCCTGGCATTTTCGACGAACCTTGTTATCCCAGTATCGATACTTCAACTTTTCCTGATGCGGCAGGTCTTGGGCGCTTTCATTAGGCCGTGATTTATTTAGCGCTGCGAACTGAGTAATTCTGAGACGCGGAACACAGCAGCTTTCCTGACAAGATCCCGATCACTCGTATACGTGTGTGTACCTGGTCTCCTAAATATTCAAGATCGTCTTTATCTCCAGTAAGTACAACACCTGCGGCATCTTGAAGCGCGACACTAATGACACTTGCATCGACCATATGGGAACTGTCTAGGGCTGCTTTTCCAAGCAAGTTTCCTATCGATACTGCGTCTTCAAACTCAAGTGTGGGAACAACAAGGCGATGAGTTCGGATTGCCCGACGCACTGGAGGATCAAAACGTACTCCACGACAAAGTTCTGCAACCACGAGAGGGGGGACGATAACCGACCGAAAAGATTGAACTGCAGATTTATAAAATGCGAGAACCTTACGCGCGCGGATTTCGTTGAGTTTGGGATTTGATAAAGCATTGAGTGCTTCAGAATCGAGAATTAGGGAGCCGGGTTTTTCCCGTATTTTCTGTCTTCTTCCTGAAATATTTTGAGTGCTAATTGATACTCCTCTTCATCGATGCCGATTTCGGCTTCGAGCTCCGCGATCCATTCCAGCGCTGCATCATGGTGGCGCTTGAGTGCTTCGGGGGAAGTGTCGTAACCGCAACGCGGATCGTAACCGGGAGGTCGATGCGATGCTGCAGATTCAGTCATAGGAATATCATTTCACAAAATGCAATGTATCGCAAGGGGTTTACATGTACTGCGTTGGGTCGAATTTTCGTCTCTATTGCGGAAAATTCGACCCAACGCGAGGAATTTAGCGGCGAGAACTCAGCAGTTCTGAGACGCGGAACGCGAGGTCGAGTCCTTGGCGAGCATTGAGGCGAGGGTCGCATCTCGTTTCGTAGCGTGATTCCAGATCGTCGAGGTCGTCGAGACCACCCAAACATTCCGTAACATCATCGCCCGTGAGTTCTAAGTGAACACCGCCCGGCCACACGCCTGCAGCAGAACACGAACGAAAGAAGCCTTCGATTTCGCGCAAGACATCATCGAAGTGACGCGTTTTATAGCCGCTGGCATGCTTAAAAGTATTGCCATGCATGGGGTCGCTCATCCATGTGACGGGGTGGCCAGATTTGGCAACCTGTTCCATGATGGGTGTTGCAACCTTTTCGATATTATCAGCGCCAGCACGAAGAACCAAAACAATTTTTCCTGATTCACGATTCGGGTTCAGTGCATCACACAGCGCAATCGCATCTGAGCCTGTTGCAGTTGGCCCAAGCTTGATACCGATCGGGTTGTTGATCCCACGCATGAATTCCACATGAGCATTTTCAAGTTGACGAGTACGCTCGCCAATCCACACAAGGTGAGCAGAACAATCGTAGTAATCACCCGTGGTGGAATCTTTACGAGTTAGTGCTTCTTCGTAATCAAGAATCAATCCTTCATGGCTGGTGTAAAAATCAACTTCGTGAAGTTGGTGTTCTCGTTCCAAGTCAATTCCACATGCACCCATAAACTCGAGTGCTTTCGTAATATCATTGGCGATTTCTTCGAAGCGATGACCTTCTTCGGTTGTAGCTACGAATTCTTTATTCCATGCATGAACACGCGATAAGTCTGCAAATCCACCCTTCGTGAACGCGCGCAGAAGGTTCAGTGTCGAGGCAGATTGATTGTAACCCTGCATCAAACGCTCGGGGTTAGGGATTCGAGCAGATTCTGTAAATTCAATATCGTTGACAACATCGCCGCGGTAACTCGGAAGACTGACACCTTCTCGAACTTCGATATCTTCGCTTCGTGGTTTTCCAAACTGACCTGCAATGCGACCAATCTTGATTGTGGGTACACCGCTTGAATACGTGAGTACAACGGCCATCTGCAAAATCACACGCAACTTTTCTCGAATAGCGGGCGCGCTAAATGCATCGAAACTTTCTGCGCAGTCACCAGCTTGAAGGATGAAACCTTCGCCTTGTTCTACTTTTGTGATTGCCGAGCGCAACGAACGAATTTCTCCTGCGAATACGAGAGGAGGTACGTCGGATAATTCTTTAAATACTTTCTTAATTGCAGCTTCGTCCCATGACGGTTGTTGAAGGGCAGTTAATGTTCTCCAGGAACCCGGCGACCAAGTTTTTTGTGATGACATTAGAGGTATGCTCCTGATCCAGCACCCGAACCGGGTGTTCCTTCACTGGCTATTGCTTCGCCTGAACCAAGCATGCGTCGACGTACTTCTTCCATTTGTGATTGTGCTGCCATCTGTTGTGTAAATAGTGTTGCTTGAATTCCATGAAAGAGACCCTCGAGCCAACCCACGAGTTGAGCTTGCGCAATACGCAACTCAGAATCACTAGGGGTATCGTCATCGCTGAAGGGGATCATGACTGCCTGAAGTTCGTCTTGAAGTTCAGGAGAGATAATTTCTTTAAGTTCATCTACTGCTCGCTGTTGAATGTCGGCAAGGTGTTTACGGCCCGCAATATCAAGTGGAGCGAGGCGTACTTCTTCTAACATTGCCCGAACCATGGAGGCAATACGAATAAGTTTTGTTGGTTGAGTTACCTGGGCGTCAGCAGTCTCGTTTTCTTGTGGTGTTTCTGCCTTCTCATCGACGATTTCAGGTTTTAATGGATCAGGAGTCATTGTATCTACGCTAGCCTTCTTCACGGTGTTGTGAGGTACGAATATTGAGGTTTTGTTATGAAGATTTTAGTTGTTGGTGCTGGCGGCGTCGGATCCAGCGTTGCTGCGATAGCGGCAGAACGAAGTTTTTTTGATTCGATGACGCTGGTCGACATCGACGAACAGCGATCAACCGCTTCAATTGCGGGTTTAGATAGTTCCCGCTTTCTTTCCGGATCCGCTGATGCGTCCAGCATTGCAGACATCGTGCGTGCGATTAGTGAGCATAAAGCCGACGTTGTACTGAACGCTTGTGACCCTCGGTTTAACCCACCGATCTTTGACGCGTGTTTGCAGGCGCGTGTGACGTACATCGATATGGCAATGCATCTCAGCGAACCACATCCAACTGATCCATATAATCAAGTAGGAGCCAAACTCGGTGACGCACAATTTTCTTCGAGCAACGAATGGGAAAATGCAGGTGTGCTCGCACTCGTAGGGATGGGTGTCGAACCCGGACTATCGGATATATTTGCCCGCTATGGAGCTGAAACATATTTTGAATCGGTAGAAGAAATTGGTGTGCGCGATGGCGCCAATCTTGTCATCGATGGATACGATTTTGCTCCGACGTTTTCCATTTGGACGAC
>CALMUU010000245.1 GCA_937872965.1 uncultured Actinomycetes bacterium | reverse complement strand
CCAACATCGATAATCTCGCACTGCTGTGTTCTCGCCACCACACGATGATGCACAACGACAAAACATTTGCAGAGAGAGTAACGCCCAACCTCAAACAACACCCACCACCCGTTCCTGGTAGTGGATAAAACATCAGATCCTTCGGCATCACTTCACTATGACACCTAGAATAGATCTGATGGATCAAGTCTTAGCTCTCGAAATTATGTTATCGGGCGAAAGCGTCTTGTTAACTGGAGCTGCTGGCTCTGGGAAAACCTATATCCTCAACCAATTTATTCGAGCAGCTCGAGCCAAAGGTAAGCACGTTTCGGTTACAGCCACAACCGGACTTGCTGCCACACACTTAAATGGCAATACAATTCATTCCTGGGCAGGCATCGGAATTCACAATTCCATTCCTGAAAACTTTCATGAGACACTTCTTAAAGGCCGCCGGGAAACCATCGAAAAGACGGACGTTCTCATTATCGACGAAATATCTATGCTCCACGATTATCGCCTTGATATGGTCGATCACATTGCCCGCAAAGTACGCGGTAACGATGAGCCCTTCGGAGGGATACAGGTCATTCTTTGCGGAGACTTCTTTCAGCTCCCCCCTGTTAGTCGTAGCGACGAACCACCGAGTGCTTTTGTTGTGAACTCGGCAAGTTACAAAGAGCTTGATCCCGCTGTGTGCTACCTCGAAGAACAACACAGACAAGACGATTCTGATTTTCTTGAGATTCTCAATGCCATTCGATCTGGTGACGTGCGTCGACGTCACGCCGATACGTTGATGGCTCGACAAGATGCTGATCTTAGTGAACAAGGTGAAGTCACTGAGTTGCACACTACCAATATTGACGTCGACGGATTGAATATATTGCAGTTGAAGAAACTCGAAGGTGAATCTCACTCCTATAGCGCAACAACAACTGGAAAAGAAACATACGTTGCAACACTGAAGCGTTCATGTTTAGCTGTTGAAGATCTTGTTCTTAAAAAGGGTGCACTTATCATGTGCATCAAGAACAGCCCCGATAAAAAATATGTCAATGGATCGCTGGGAATCGTGACCGGCTTTGAAGAAGATACACAGTACCCGAAGGTGAAGTTAAATAATGGACGCGAACTCACCATTGCTCCTGAAACATGGGAGCTTCGAGATGGGGACAAAAAGCGAGCAAGCTTGGTGCAGATCCCCTTGCGACTCGCATGGGCCATCACCGTGCACAAAAGCCAGGGCATGACACTCGATGCTGCACGTGTCGATCTGCGGCGAACTTTCGTTCCGGGAATGGGATACGTTGCCTTATCGCGCGTACGTAATCTTGAAACTCTCAGTCTTGCGGGAATGAACAGATTGGCGCTGCAAGTCAGCCCAGAAGCTTTAGAGATCGATGAGACTCTCGTCTACAAATCAAAAAGAGATTCACAGCGATTCGATAACCTTCGCAGCCTCGCCAAGAAACGGAAAGAAACGAATGCTACTGCCGAAGTTTCGACATCCTCCACCCCTTGGGCCGAAAAGCTCGCCAAAATGCGTGAAACGCATCCCAATGCCTATATGAAATGGACAAATGAAGAAGACGCTGTATTAATTGATCTTTACAACGAAGATAACTCGATCAGCATCGATATCCTGACGGAAAAACTCGGTCGACATCCTGGTTCAATTCGCATGCGTTTACAAAAACACTTCGGCGAAGATGCCGACTCCACGCTTACTTAGAATTATTAAGACACGTGGTCCAGTAAACCTGCGCAGCGGCGAAAAGTATGGCTGCCAGCATTACATGAATGGCGACCATCCATGCGGGTACAGATAATGCGTACTGGGTATAGCCCCACGCGCCTTGCACGAGAATGATTCCAGAAAGAACAATTAGCGATCGTGTACGATCGCGCTTAAACATTATGAGATAGAGAACAGTGAGGAAAAGCAACCAAGCCGATAGCGAATGGATGCGAGCAACGCTTTCAACAGACACATTTAATCGTTCGACATTTTCATCTCCTGCATGAGGTCCAGCTGCCGTTACTACAGTCCCGAAAATCACAACGAGGAAAGTTAGTGCGGAAACAAGCGACTGTCGATGGAAACGAAAAAGGTTACGCAATGCAGGAGTGCTAGTCGGACGACTAACAACGCACAAGATTACAGCACAACTCAGAATCAAACATGACACGATCATATGTGCCGCAACAAAAACCGGGTTGAGCCCCACAAGAACAGTGATTCCGCCAAGGACGATTTGTGCAAGAACTCCGAAAACTAATCCCAAAGAAAGCCAGATCAATCGTTTTGATCGAGGCGTACGAATCAAACTTCCTAATACTGCGACAATGACGCTGACGGATAGCAGCCCCGTAAAAAGACGATTGCCGAACTCAATCAATCCGTGATGCGATTCGCTCGCGCGAGGAACGAGACTTTCTGAACTGCACTTTGGCCAAGTTGGGCATCCCAGACCAGAACCCGTTACTCGTACGCTCGCACCCGTCACGATAATTGCGCCGATAAAAAAGCACGCAATAAAGGTCAATGTGCGAAATTGTTGGGGCGTGAGACGTTTGAGCCAGGTGGGGATCACATCTTCATTTTCTCAGAGACAACGTTTCGTTCTCGAATTGCCTGAGAAAGATTACTCTTTCTCTTCAAACTGTAGAGATGCACTGTTCGTGCAATAACGAAGGCCAGTCGTTGCACGAGGGCCATCAGGAAAGACATGGCCGACATGTCCCCCACACTTTGCACATCGTATCTCAGAGCGCTTCATACCATGAGAAGTATCTGTCACTTCTTCAATAACATCATCAGCGACGGGTTTATCGAAACTCGGCCAACCTGAACCAGATTCAAACTTAGAGGATGATTCAAACAACGGCGTGTTACATCCCGCACAACGATAAACACCATCATCGTGGTTGTCCCAATAGATTCCCGAGAACGCAGGTTCGGTCCCCTGCTCACGAAGAACACGAAATTGCTCTTCTGTCAGTTGCTCGCGCCAATCGTCATCTGTCATTTCCTCAATTGGTTTCTTCATGTCAGTCATCATATGCCTTTCAACGAAGTGTTATCAGTGAAGCAACGATGGTGTGCATTCGCAAAAGCGGCGCATTGATTCGTTGTTCGAAAGAACAATGAATCACGTACGCTTGCGGATGTGCCCATCGATGCTTGCAGAAAGTTATTGAATTTCAATATTCGGATATAACGGGAAACGCGCAAGAAGTTCAGTAATGTGAGTCTGGATCTTCTGTGCGAAATCAGCATCAAGGGTGTACTTTGCAGGCGATGTTTTCCCATCAGTAACTACAGGCTTCGTTGCACGCAACACTTCGTCGATCAGACGTGCAATCTCGCGGAAGTCATCTTCCTTCATGCCTCGAGTGGTCAACGCCGGAGTTCCAATACGCACACCTGATGTGTACCAAGCACCATTCGGGTCGTTAGGAATAGTGTTGCGGTTCGTTACAATACCCGAATCAAGCAAGGCGCCATCTGCATGACGGCCGGTAAGTCCGTAGCTTGTGCAGTCAATCACCATAAGGTGATTATCTGTTCCACCGCTGGTGAGCTTGGCCCCACAGCGCATGAGCTCATCCGCAAGAGCAACAGCATTCTTGACCACCTGTGCTGAATATTCTTGGAAGTCAGGATGAAGCGCTTTTTCGAATGCTACAGCTTTTGATGCCATCATGTGACCAAGCGGTCCGCCCAAAACGAGTGGGCATCCGCGGAGAACGAATTCATTCAACCAGTCTTTACACAGCACCATTCCACCGCGAGGCCCACGCAATGTTTTGTGTGTGGTGGTGGTGACAATGTCAGCATGAGCAACAGGATCAAAGTCACCCGTGAAAACTTTTCCAGCTACAAGACCTGCAAAGTGTGCCATGTCGACCATGAATACTGCACCAACTTCGTCAGCGATCTCACGCATTATGCGGAAATTAACCTTCCGTGGATACGCGCTGTAACCACCGAGAAGAATAAGTGGCTTTACCTCATGTGCTTGTGTGCGCATCGCGTCGTAGTCAATTAATCCAGTTTCAGGATTCACTGCATAAGAATATTGTTCAAACATTTTTCCTGAGATGTTGGGTCGAAAACCGTGTGTGAGGTGCCCTCCTGAATCGAGCGACAACCCCATAACTCGTTGATTGCCAAACGAATGTCGAAGCGCATCCCAATCTTCATCGCTCATTTCGTTGACATTCTTCACATGGGCGGCATCGAGAGCAGGTTTTTCAACTTTGGCGGCCAAGATGGCCCAGAATGCAACCAAGTTTGCATCGATACCTGAGTGCGGCTGAACAAATGCATTTTCTGCATTGAAGAGTTCGCACGCTTTTTCGGAAGCAATTCGTTCTACGGTATCAACGTTCTGACATCCTGCATAAAAGCGGTGACCCACAGAACCCTCTGCGTATTTGTCAGTCATCCAGTTACCCATGGCCAACAGCGTTTCAACATCCGCATAGTTTTCGGAAGCGATCAGTTTGAGTGAATCTCGTTGATCGCGAAGCTCTTTCATGATGGCGTCTGCAATATCAGGAGATGTGCGGGCGACGACATCGAGTGCGCTCGCAAAGGAAACAGTTTCCTTATTGATCTGAGAAATCACATCAGGTGAAACGAATTGCTGGAGATAATCATCAAGGTATGCCACGGAGTTAATTCCTTCCTAAGCCCGCATTAAGTACGAAACCAGCCTACACGAACGAAGTAGCATAGTTACATGGAAACGCCCCCCACTTCCTCGACATCTTCTGATTCTGACATTCGCGCTCTTCGACTTGCCAAGCTCGATAATCTTCGTTCGAAATCTGTTGAGCCCTACCCCTTTACAGGCGATCGAACCGTGCTTGCAGCTGATCTCCATTCGGAATATGGCCATCTTGAAGCTGAACAACACACAGGTGTCGTACACAGCGTTGCGGGGCGCATTGTATTGAAGCGTGATATGGGTAAGCTCTCGTTCGCGACTCTAAGAGATGCCTCGGGATCAATTCAACTCTTTGTTTCGCAAGGCGATATGGCCGACCATTTTGATGATTTTGTTGATCTCGATATGGGTGATTGGGTGAGTGCCACTGGCGAAGTTTTTACTACCAAAAAAGGCGAGCTTTCTATTAAAGCAACCAGCGTAACTCTCCTTTCCAAATGTTTGCGTCCTCTGCCAGACAAGTTCAAAGGTATGACAGACGTCGATCAGATTTACCGTCAGCGCGAACTTGATCTCATTATGAATGAGGAATCACGACGTCGTTTTGAAATTCGCCATGCGGCTATTGCAAGCGTCCGTCAAACGTTAGTGAATCGCCACTACGTTGAAGTCGAAGGACCTGTTCTTCACGTTCAACCCGGAGGCGCAACCGCCCGCCCCTTTACCACTCACCACAATGCGCTTGACCTAGATTTATACCTTCGCATCGCACTTGAGCTTCACCTTAAGCGTTTGGTTGTCGGGGGTATTGATCGCGTGTTTGAAATAGGTCGAATCTTTCGCAATGAAGGAATAAGCACTCGGCACAATCCAGAGTTCACCATGATGGAGTGTTATGAAGCTCTTGCTGATTACAACACCATGATGGAACTCACCGAGGAGATTGTCAGCAATGCGGCAATGGATGCTATTGGCCGTACTTATATTTCTTTTGGAGATAACAAAATTTCGCTCGCTCCTCCTTATCGTCGTGCAAGCATGATTGACCTTGTCAAAGAAAGTCTGGGTGAAGACATGCATCCATCTATGGATCGCGAAGCTGCCCTAGCAATAGCGAAGAAATACGAACTTGAAGTGAAACCTCATTGGGGTGTAGGAAAGATTATTGGGGAACTCTACGACGAGCATTGTGAAAAAGATCTCATTCAACCCACTTTTGTGATTGATTACCCCAAAGAGATATCTCCTCTAGCCAAGAGCCACCGTGATGATCCTGAGTTGGTGGAACGCTTTGAGCTTGTTGTCGGTGGTCGTGAATTGGGCAATGCTTTTTCGGAGCTCAATGACCCGATTGAACAGCGCAAGCGTTTCGAGCACGAACAAAGCGCTCGCGATGCTGGTGATGATGAAGCAGGAACAATCGATGAAGAATATATTCGCGCATTGGAATACGGCTTGCCTCCAACCGGAGGTTTAGGGATTGGCCTGGACCGTCTCGCGATGCTTCTTGCGGAGACTCAATCGATTCGCGAGGTTGTTCTCTTCCCCACACTCCGACCTGAGCCGACCAAAGGGAGTCCTGAGTAAGGAGCGGAGCGACTAAACGAAGGAACTAGCCAATACGCACTTCGAATATTTGAGATTCTTCGTTTCACTCAGAATGACGTGAAATACTCAGGATGACGAATTACCCGAAAAGTGCTTATACAGTGTGGAAATCCAATTCGCATGAAGTGCACGTGCATCATTGGCCCATGTCATTCGTGGAAGTGCAGCGGGATTATTGGAATCGTAATACCCTAAAGGCATTCGTTGGCCATTTTCCCAATCGCGAAGAAACTCTCCGTGTAAATCGTATTTATCGTATTCAGGATGGCCTTGCATATAGAGATCGAGTCCCCCATTATTGTTCTCATCGCTCGCAAGCAGCCATCCTGTTTCTCTATTGTCTGCTAGAACTTGCACGTCAGCTTCGGTTAAATCGCTAGAGGCCATATCTCCCCATCGAGCGTGAGGAGCACTGAGAACGTCGTCCATTCCTTGCGTTATAGGACTACGTGTGTATTTGGTGACTTCATGTTCGAACACTCCAAAAACCTTCTCGTTCGCAATGGTGCGCTCGATTCCATGGAGATGATTAAGGGCGAAATGACTAGCGAGACATGAGTAGATCGTAGAAAATACATGTTCGCGTGCCCAATCAATAATTTCCTTCAAAGCAGGACCGTAGGTAATCTCTTCAAAGGGAAGCGCTTGTGGTGTTTGCGTATCATCGAGCTTACGTAATTCCAGATTGTCGCCCGTGACAATGAGGGCATCGAGACCATCAGCAGATCCCTCTGAGAAGGATGTGTAGCGCTTGAGGATTTCCTTCCTGCTTGCCCCATTGCGTTCACGCGTATCATTGTCGAATTTCAACAGTACGGGTTCAATCTGAAGAACAGTGTTGCTAATGTAGCGAAGCCATTGGTTTTCTGTAACTTCCATAGTTGCTGCAGGCATGAGGTTCAATAAACCAATTCGTGCAGGGCGGATGTCCTGGTGAACAGCGTCGTCTTCTCGTAGAACTACCGCCCCAGAGCGGACAAGGCGCTCGTACAACTCATCGTGTTGGGGTGAAATGACAACAGGCACGTGGTAATTCTAATGCCTATGTCCTTAGCGGCTGTTATAGATTCTTACGATTTATCGTCTCGACTATATGCAGCGTTCCCGGTGATAATTGCGTTACGCATTTGTTCGCTGATGTCACCCATTCCACCCGGTGAATGAGGAATCAAAATTGTATTTGTTTTGCTTGAAAGACCTATATCTTTTATCGTGTCGAAGTATTGAGTCATAAGAACGAGGTTCATCACATCACTCGCACTAGTGCCTGGAACATTGTCGCTAAATGATTCAACAGACGATTGAAGTCCTTCAATAATTGCTCTTCGTTGATTGGCGATACCAATACCCTGAAGGGCCTTGCTCTCTGCTTCACCTTCAGCAGCTTTAACAACACGAATCTTGTCGGCTTCAGCTTGCTGAATAGCTGCTTCGCGCATGCGTTGAGCTGCATTGATTTCATTCATGCTTTGCTTGACCATTGCATCAGGGTCAATATCGGTCACAAGCGCCTTAATGATGGCATAGCCGAAGTCGTCCATAACTTGATCGAGTTCTGTTTTCACTGCGAGAGCAATTTCATCCTTCTTTTCAAAGAGATCATCGAGAATTAAGGCTGGCACGCGTGCACGCACAGTATCGAAAACGAACGCAGTAATTTGCGCCTGAGGGTTTTGGAGACGATAGAAGGCATCAACAACCTTGGTGGGAATAACATAATATTGAACGCTGACGACAACAAACACAAAAACATTGTCTTTTGTCTTTGTTTCCACGCGAACATCGAGCTGTTGAATACGAAGGCTTACTCGGCCAACAATTTTGTCAATGAAGGGGATTTTCGCACTCAACCCCGAATTGGAAACTTTGTTAAATCGACCAAAGCGTTCAATGAGAGCAGCTGTCTGTTGCTTAACGGTATACAGTGCGGATACAAGAAGGATGAGAAAGAAAAGGACGAGAATTCCGATAATCGCGTATGGCATAAAGATTCCTTATGTAGGCGTTATTTACGTTAAGCAGATTACTACAGCTTCGATCTAGGCACTATCCAATCCAATCAAATTTCCAATTTTCAATCGTTAATGTGACAATAATTCCCTGTTCAATGGAATGCATTTCCTTATAGTCGCGCACTACTTTGCTGATCTGAGTGAGAAAATCAGCTTGCTTCTCTTCTTTCGTCAAAGTATCATCCACAAACTCTTGTGCTCCAGCACGATATTCAATTTCTGCGATTGCCGTAGTTAGATCATGTGGCCCGTACGGAGATGAGAATATCGAGATATGGTCAGCATCGGTGTCGAATATCCTCATCGATTCGGCGAGAAGATACTTCATGAACTCGGCGTACGCTTCATCCGTGAAAAGTTTGTCGTTATAATCAATTCGAATTAATGGCATTTCAGCATCCTACGAGACTCGGTGGTTTATTGAGAACATGTTGTCATAACCAACAGACAACTCATTCAATCGATACAAAGTAATTGCACCGGTACCGATTCTCTTCGAAAGAGACGTTGTATTTTTCTTCTCCCAAAATAACAGCCATATCGGACAGCATGTCGAAGACGTAAGGAGCATCCTCAATCGTTGCTTTTCTAATCGTAATTTTATCGCTCATCTGAAAATTCTAGCTTCATCGCTTGGGGTATGAATTCGATGAGATCAGAGGCGATCAAGCCTGGTTGTGTTTTTTCTTTCGCACCTAAATCAGCTGCTAGTCCGTGGATCCGAACAGCTAAATCAGCCGCTTCCGATACATCTGCACCTTGGGCCACGATGCCAGCGATTACGCCCGCAAGAACATCACCACTTCCTGCAGTTGCTAACCCTGGATTTCCAGTTTCATTTATATATACGCTTCCATCCACATGAGCGACAAGCGTCGGAGAGCCTTTTGCAACGAGTGTCATGCCAAATTCTTGAGCAAACTCAGCTACGGCGGATTCTCGTTCTTCGCCACTCGACGGCATTTGATTACCAGTAAGTTTCGCAAACTCACCATCATGAGGTGTCACAATAACGTTTGGATTATTCAGCCCGACTTGTTTGAGAACATCAAGGTCACCACGAAAGACAGTCAAAGCACCTGCATCAATAATAATTGGAATATCAAGTTTGACAAGAAGACTCTTTGCGATTTGAGCTCCCGAATTATCCATGCCCGGGCCTACGACAACGACTGAGACACGTCGTTCTGAGATGAAATCTCCCAAAGATTTCACTGCTTCTATGGAATCATTTGGGATCCGAAAGGTCATTACTTCGACGACGCGTTCTTCTAATTTATCGATTACGTCTTTTGTTGATGCAATCGTCACCAAGCCAGCTCCGACACGAAGAGCTGACATCGCTGCCAAGAATGGCGCGCCCACCATCCCCGGTGAGCCTCCAACGATGAGAACATGACCGAAATCATACTTATTTGCTTGAGGATCTCTTACAAGCAAT
>CALMUU010000244.1 GCA_937872965.1 uncultured Actinomycetes bacterium | reverse complement strand
GTGGCACTTTCGTTCCAGAAAACATGCCGACAATTTCGACAGATCCAGCAATTGCGCTTGCTTTCTTAGGGGACCAGGTGACAGCAGCCATAGCGCTACCTTTCAGTATATATATTACGAATGGATGGTTCATAAGGCTAGTCGCAGATGAAACACGTATTGGTTTTATGGCCTCCCGCCTTCGAAAGAACCGACGTGAAGTCAGGAAAAAATTGCTCGCGGAATAAGTTCTACGCCGTTTGCAACCAAAATTGCCAAATAGAGCAAGCCTGTCGTGGCCATTACTGCTGAATAACTTTTTTCTTGTAAGGCTTTTTGCGCAGCAACAAGAAGAACAGCTGTGGTCACACACGAACCTAGCCACATATACCCGAGCGTTCCTCCCCACCCATCAGATACAGTGCCGCGAATAACAGAAATCATGGATGTGGGGATAAGCCACAACGCAATATCGACGAATAGTACGACTAAACACGCCCGGCACATGTCTGCAATGGGTTTACGTACCAGGCCAGGTTGTACGAGATACCAATGACCTAACAACATCGCAGTAGTCACACCACCGAGTAATAATCCCCCCACAATGCCCCGAGCACTTTCGCGGAGAAAATCAGTACCTGTGAAATCTTCGTGGACAATCGCAATCATCGTTACAACGATTGCAGCGAGTAAGAACAGTGCTTGGGTTAAATCGAGAACCGTTTGTTTTTCTTTAACCTGCTTTCTATGAGCAATGACATGACCTAACTGCAAGAGAGAGAAAACAAAGACGCTCACGCAGAGAATCCTGATGGTATCGGAAGAGGAAATCACACTAAGAAATGCAAAAGCAACGTTGACTCCTGACATCAACCAGAAAAACCCAGCTCCAACAAGCGCGCGCGAACGAATGAAAAAAGTTGAAGCAGTAATTCCCAACATGTAGGCAAGACACACGAAAGAGACGTTGAAAATCACGCTCTATTATAGGTAGAGGAAGGTTTTGTTCCACCTGTTGAGATCATTTGGCATTATTGAGCTGCTTGGGCCGAACTCTTTGCATGATATGAGCTGCGTACTAACGGCCCTGATTCGACGTGACTGATCCCAATTAGTTCACCGTATTCCTTATACATGGCAAACTCGCTGGGTTCAACGAAACGATGAACCGGCAAATGTGAAGGTGTGGGCTGTAAATATTGACCAATGGTCACAATATCGACTCCCACGTTCTTAAGGTCACGCAGTGTCTGAAGAATTTCTGCTGATGTCTCGCCCATTCCCACAATGATTCCGGACTTCGTCGTAAGGTCGGCGGCCTTGGCGCGAGCGAGAACAGAAAGCGAGCGGGCATATCCAGCACTTGGCCGCACGGCGCGTTGAATGCGTGCGACCGTTTCAATATTGTGATTAATCACATCAGGTCGTTCGGCAAATATCACATCAAGAGATTCACTTCGTCCTCGACAATCTGAAATTAATAATTCAATTCCTGTATTGGGAGACAGTGCGCGGATTTCTCTGACCGTTTGCGCAAAGTGTTCTGCCCCATCATCATCTAAGTCATCGCGGGCTACGCACGTAATCACAGCGAACTCAAGACCCAAAGACGAAATAGCAACAGCAACATTTCGAGGTTCGCTTGCATCTACTGCTTCGGGCTTGCGCGTATCGACCAAACAAAAGGTGCAGGCGCGCGTACAGCGCTCTCCCAAGATCATAAAAGTCGCTGTCTTACTTTCCCAACATTCATAAATGTTCGGGCATCCGGCTTCTTCGCATACCGTATGAAGATTTAAATCACGAGAAAGCTCCTTGAGTTCTTTAAAACCCTCGGTCGCCTTAACTTTGTTCTTCATCCACTCAGGACGAGCTCGTCTATCTTTCTCAAGGTCAACAGCGACACCTGCCTGCGCCAGTCTTCCCAATAATCTCAAGCTCGGCTGCAGCGGCGACACCGCTTCTCTTGAAAACCTCGACAAATCAGAAGTCAGTAACTTTTCATCGTGATCTTGGGCAACAAGGAGGGAGTCCGATGTGCTCGGGAACGCACGTTGCGTAGGAACAGCATGGGAGAGAGCGAGAACGTCGGACTCCCTCCGCGATAAATCGGTTTCTAGCGGAGAAGAAACCGAAGCAATATCTACTTCATCGTAAGAAAATCGTTCAAGAAAAGTCTTCGTAATCGTTTCAGTAATTTCTTCATGTGAAATATGTTCAAATCCCAGTTGATGGAGAGAAGTCACTCCATATTCTTCGATCCCGCAGGGAACGATTTTGGAAAATGCGTCGAGGTCGGTAGAAATATTGAGCGCGAAGCCGTGGCGCGTACGCCCTTTTGCAACTTTGACTCCAATGGCTGCAATCTTTACGTAACGTTCTGAATCAGCTAATTCTTCTCCCCGATCAACCCACACGCCCGTGTAGTCACTTTTTGCAATCGCTTCGACACCCAAAATGCGTAATGCTTCAATCAGAACATCTTGGAGAGAACGAATGAATGACAATGAAGAGCGCAGATCTCCGCGTGTCTCCCCCACTGTTACAACAGGATAACCAACAAGTTGACCTGGTCCGTGAAAAGTTATGCTTCCACCACGATCGACATCAACGACCTCGTTGATTCCATCAGCGACACTTTTCAGATGTTCAGGTTTGGTCGCTGAACCGCATGTGTAGACAGGATAATGTTCGAGAAAGAGAAGATAATCATCCGTGCTCTTGTGCAGTGCACGTTGTAATGAGTCACCTTCTTCATAACTGACACGACCAAGAGAGCGAACATGTAACGTCGATTCGTTCATGATCGTATCCTTTCAGTCGGATTCAATTTGGTCATCACAGGAAGCGATCGGAGGAGCGACCGCGAGTAACGACCGGCTTCGCCGGCGTTACGATAACAAACTCAGACGATTTCAGATTCCCAATCGCGCGTTTCGAGCACTTCTTTTAATCGTGCAAGAAACTGTGCGGTGTACCCTCCGTCAAACGCTCGGTGATCCCATCCAAGAGTGAGCATACCCATATGATGGATTGCAATAACATCTTGACCAAATTCATCAGAAACAACTACAGGTCTTTTGGCAACACCGTCTGTTGCGAGAATCGCGACTTGGGGTTGATTGATAATCGGGAAAGTTTGAAAAGAACCGTATGGTCCCGGATTTGTAATCGTAAAAGTTGATCCCATAATTTCTTCTGGCTGCAACTTTTTCGAACGGGCACGAACTGCTAAATCACGAATCTCTTGAGCAATGAGACGCATTCGCTTTCCATCCGCATTTCGCAACGCTGGAACTAAAAGACCTTTATGGTCGAGGTCAACTGCGATTCCTACATGAAAATCATGATGCACAACAAGGTTATCGCCATCTACTGAAGCGTTGACATTGGGAAATTCGGGAAGAAC